>JBHHYQ010000106.1:0-4237 GCA_046757595.1 Candidatus Omnitrophota bacterium | reverse complement strand
TCAGGATATACGGTTAATTGTGACACAGTCTGATTGTCGGTTTTTGTCTCATTAAGTAAGTAAGAGGTAGGACATTTTGGAAAAGGTGGCGATTATTGGCGCGGGTAATGTCGGTGGGTTGACGGCAATGCGTATTCTGGATTGCGGCTTAGCCGAGGTCATATTGGTGGATACGTCCCTGAATACGGCTCGGGCCAAGTGCGAAGACCTGCGCGACGGATGCTATGCCGCCGGCCGCGACTACACCGTATCGGCTACGGACGATATCGGGCAAATCAGGGGCGCGCGGGTAATAATTGTCACCGCTGGGCTGGCGCGCGGGCCGGGGATGAGCCGCGAGCAGTTGCGAAAAAAAAACGCCCAAATAATCCGCGATATAGCGGGAAAGGTGAAATTGTTTTGCCCTCGGGCGATATGCATCATCGTAACCAACCCCGTGGACATAATGACCCATTTATTTATTCGAGTCTCGGGTATAGACAGGAAACGGGTTTTGGGTTTTGGCATAAGCCTGGATGCCTCGCGTCTGGCCGGGCTTATCGCCAAGATGTTGAATAGGTCTGTTTCGCAGATAGAGCCTGTGGTTTTGGGGCGGCATGGCCAGGGGATGGTGCCAATGCCCCGTTTAACCAAAGTAGGCGGGCGCCGGCTTTGCGATATTGCCTCTAAAGAGCAGGTTGAGCAATTGGTAAGACAGACCGTATCCCGCGGGGCGGAGATCGTCGGCCTTTACGGTTCAGGTAGCGCCTATTTTGCCCCGTCGGCAGCCTTATTAAAAATGGTAAAGGCGATACTTTCTCATAGCGGCGATATTCAGGGGGCATCGGTGTTGCTTAAGGGGGAATTCGGCATGAATGATGTTTGTTTAGGGGCTTTGGTAAGATTGGGGAAAGAGGGTATTGAGGAAATCGTAGGCCTGGAATTGGCCCCAGAAGAGTTATCGTTATTGCGTAATGTCTAATTCGACAAAACCGACGATGTAATATTTGATTATTATGTTGCAGCGTTTTGTTAATTTTCAGGCCAGTTTAGGCTCTTTGATATACAGTAAGTCAAGGGTTAATAAAGGCCAAGACTAGGCCGCCTATAATATCCAAGGCCATCGAGGCGGCCCTGGAAAATACGGCATTCAACTGGGCACAAAGCAAGAAAGAATAGGCCGCGAATGTAAAGCGCCCGTGTCTGGCGCTTGCCTTGAGGAAGCGTGTTATGAAATAGATGTTGGACAGGCTTAACTCTTTGAATTATAATAGAAAAGACAAGGAAAAAGCGAGAAAAAAATCAGAGCCAACCTTTTTTGCGCGTAACTTGTCGGGAATAAAGAAGATAAATTTTGTAGGTGGCTAATTTTTAACAGAGCGCTGCGGAGAATAGTCATATAATCTAAGCGGCGAATATCGAATTATGGTTGCTATTGTTGATTATGGAATGGGGAATTTGGCCAATGTGAAACGCGCCTGCTTATCTTTTGGCCTAGAGGCGGAGATTGTTTCCGGGCCGGAAAGGCTAGCGCGAGCGGATAAGATTATGCTGCCGGGTGTGGGGGCGTTCGGCCGGGCAATGCGGCGGTTGAACTCGTCGGGCCTAAGCCAGATAATAACACGCAGGATAATGCAGGGGGTGTCTTTTCTGGGGATATGTCTGGGGATGCATCTATTGTTTGAACATAGCCAGGAAAGCCCTGGGGTAAAGGGTTTGGGGGTGCTTAAGGGAGGCGTTGTGCGCCTAAACGAAAAACAGGCAAAGGTTCCTCATATGGGATGGAATAATGTTCGTAAAACAGGAAGCATAAGGCAGAAGAGAGAAAATATTTTGAAAGGCGTAAAAGATGGGGAATATTTTTATTTTTGCCATTCTTATTATGTCGCTCCGAAGGATAAGGCAATAATCTCTATGGTGTGCGATTACGGAACAACGATCCCCGCTATAGTGATCAAGAAAAATATTATCGGTATTCAATTTCATCCCGAGAAAAGTCAAGATTCCGGATTGAGGGTATTAGCCAATTTTTTAGATTATTGTTGTCCAAAAACAAAAAATAATCCGTAGTATTATTAGTCGTTCAGAAAGATAGCCTTTATCGCACCGTGAAATTAGTTGTTGCCAGGAAATATACTTTACCTTTTAGCCGTCGCCTAAAAGGTAAAGTATAAAGAGCCAAAAACTTTTTTAACCACAAAGAGCGAAGGATGGTTTATTGAGTTCATTGAGTTATTCGAGTTTTTGCGTTTCGGAACTGATCTCCCGAAATACAGAAATTCAATAAACTCAATAAACTATCTTTTTGTCAGCGCTTTGTTAATTTTCGGGCCAGTTTAGGCTCTTTGATATGCAGTAAGTCATAGAATTCCTCATCTGTTCGTGTGATTTGCGCTATTCGTTGTCGAAAATTATCCTTTTGTTTCTTATGTGTTTTAGGTTAATGGTTACAAGTTGCATATGCGTCCTTTGCTTTTCCGGGTGCGCGCATTATAAATATTTTTCCGATGCCAAGGGCTATGGTAAGGGGTTTGTCGTTTCGCGCAACGGGACGGTGATTCCGGAATATACCTTTGGAAAAGAAAAGGATTTTCCCGGGGATGTCGAGCTGGCGCGGGCAAGGTTTCGGAGGCGGCGGCGAAAAGTGGAATACTTTTATAAAAAGATGGACTTTCTTTATCATCCTTTTTGGACGTCTTTGTCTTACCCTTATGCTTTGGTCGGGATGGTGTTTGGGGTAATGCGCTTTCCTTTTATAATTATCGCCGATTATCGTTACGAACACGATGCTGTATATCGGATGAAGGTAGATAATCTTCAGGCGCAAAGAAGCCGCCGGGAAAATCAACGCAGGCTTAGGTGGCGTCGGGCATTGGGAGAGTTTATAAAACAGGATTTAGAGAGAGAGCTGGAGGGGGGTCGTTTTGACAAAAAAGCAGATCCATGATTTTAATAACGGCCTGAACAGGATTACAGTTATCTGTAGTTGGCTGCGGGATAGGTTGATGGATGAGCCGTTGGATAAGTTGTCGTCTTGCGATCTGAAGGAGCTGAATAAGGACTTAATCAAGGGGTTGTCTGATGTCGAAGATGCGGCGATGGGCCTGTCCCGGAGCCTGCAAAAGCGATAAGATGTATATCGTTGTTTTGGTAGCGGCCAGGGGAGAAGAGGAGGCGGAGAGAATAGCAAAGGCATTGCTCGAACAAAGGCTTGCCGCCTGCGTGAATATCGTCTGTGGCGCAAAGTCTTTATTTTGGTGGCAAGGCAAGATAGATAAGGCCAGCGAGGCGCTATTGTTAATCAAGACAAAAAGGGGTTGTTTCGACAAGCTGCAGGATGCCGTGCGAAAGGTCCATAGTTACGACCTGCCGGAGATTATCGCCCTGCCGATAGTTGCGGGCGAAAAGGGGTATTTGGAGTGGGTTGATGGTTTATGTGTTTCGGGGCTGTATTCCGAAGCGCGGGAAGAAACAACGAATAACACGAATAGCGCGGATATAAAATAAGTCTTATCTTATTGTTGGCGTGGTTTGCGCTATTCGTTGTCGAAAATAAAATCAACCACAAAGGGCATGAAGGACACGAAGGGGATGTTTTGTTTTTGTGTTTCGGGAATCCTTCCCGAAACACGGAAAATGGTGGGAGTTAGGAGATCGGGGACAAATTACTAATCCCCCCCAATGTCCCATTATTGATTATGCACAGCATATTGTTGGCCTTTGGCGCGGGGGTGGTTGTGAGTTTTAGCCCCTGCGTTTATCCTTTGGTTCCCGTGACTTTGGGTTTTATCGGGGCCGGGAGCGGTTGTTCGAGAAAACGGGCGTTAATCCTCAGCCTGGTTTATGTCTTGGGTATTGCCCTGACCTACTCTCTGCTTGGCGTCATTGCCGCGCTTTCGGGGAAGATTATGGGGAGTTTGGTTGACCGCGCGGCGCTTTATTTTGTGGCCGGAAATATATGCCTGGTTATGGGGTTGTCTATGTTTGGGGCGTTTAAGATAAATATTTTTGGTTTCTTGTCCCGGGGCGCCAAGGGTGTAGTCGAACATAGCCATAGGAAAGGCGGGATAGTCCAGGCCTTATTTTTGGGCTTGTTTTCCGGCCTGATAATCGGGCCGTGTATGGGGCCGGTGTTGGCGGGTATACTGGCAGTTGCCGGAACCACGGGAAACGTTGTTTACGGGGCGTTGCTGTTATTCGTTTTTGCCTGCGGCATGGGGACATTATTGGTTATTGCCGGGGCGTTTAGCGGTGTGGT
>JBHHYQ010000105.1:0-4291 GCA_046757595.1 Candidatus Omnitrophota bacterium | reverse complement strand
CAATGATAATTTATATTTTGTAGGGACAGGCCTCTGTGCCTGTCCGTTATCCTGTATCCGCCCGTTATCCTGTGCCTGTCCGTTATTTAATGATTTATCATTTTGTATCGGGCCGACACATTGATTCGGGACGGCACAGAGGCCGTCCCCTACATTTTATAACGGATAAATTATTGGTTTTTGTTTTATTAACGGAACAGGCATGCCCGTTCCCTGCGGGATTATTGATAATTATTATTCCATTTTATTGGTCGGGGCGACAGGACTTGAACCTGTGACCTTCTGCTCCCAAAGCAGACACTCTAGCCAAACTGAGCTACGCCCCGCAAACCAAAAAACTATTCTCCCTCCGCCCTTTTGTCTAAGACATAATTGCTGCCCTCAAGCCCCTTGGCGTAAGACTTCAGCTCCGCGCCGATCTCGCCCACCTGGGCAACATGGGTAATCTTGCGACGGAGATTGTTTACGATGCCGATGGAAATGGACATCAGCGGCATCTTTTGCTTTTTCCCTTTCCTGTTCGGGGCGATTATAAACCCGGCCGCCCGGTCTTTTTCGCTGTAGAATTTAGGCGCGACGGCATCGAAATCCCGCACAACCCTGCCGGCAATCGCTTCGCAAAACTGCGGGGTGGTAATCACCACGAAATCGTCTCCCCCGATGTGCCCGATAAAATCATCCTGCCCCCCGCGCTGCTTAACGGCGCGGATAATAATCCTGGCCGTCTCCCGTATTACCTCGTCGCCGTGCTCGAAACCATACTTATCGTTGTAAGACTTGAACTTATCCAGGTCGAGATAACACACGGCAAAGGGGGCTCCGGAGCCAATACGTGATTTGAGTTCATTAAGTATGGCAATATTTCCCGGAAGCCGGGTTAAAGGGTTGGCCTCCAGGTCCCTCTCGCTGCGACGGATAGTCATCTTTATCCGCGCCAACAGCTCCTGCGGTTCGAACGGCTTTACGATATAGTCGTCGGCTCCGGCCTCGATACCGCCGACCTTGTCCGCAACATCCCCTTTGCCGGTAAGCATCAATATCGGCAAATGGGCCAGAAGAATATCCTTCTTGATCTCCCGACACACCCGACGCCCGTCCATCCTGGGCATCATATAATCCAGAACGATCAAATCGGGAATATCCTCCTTTATCCGCTCGAGCGCTTCTTCTCCGTCCGCGGCCTCGCAAACATCATATCCTTCGGCGGCCAAAGTAATATTCAGCACATCGCGGATATCCGCATCATCATCAACGATTAATATTTTAATCTTATGCATCTTTTATCAGGGGCAATGTAAAGCTAAAAGTGCTCCCCTTGCCTAAAGCGCCGGTTGCCCATATCCTCCCTTTATGCGCCTCGATAATATATTTTACCAAACTAAGCCCCAGACCCGTCCCCTTTACCCCCCGGGTAGTCGCCGATTCCGTACGATAGAACTCTTCGAACACTTTATGCAGGTCATCCCCGGCAATACCGCAACCGGTGTCGCTTATGTCGACCTTCACCTCTTTGTCGTTCAAGGGCCTAACAGCGATGCTTATCCGCCCCTTTTCCGGGGTATATTTAATGGCGTTGCCGATTAGGTTTATAAACACGCGCTCTATCTGGCCGGCATCGGCAGACACACAGGGTACATCCCCACCTACACCCCAAGATACATCCTGCCCCTTTTGCTTGATTTGCGGCATAAGGACATCCAGGGCCCGCCGAACGAGATCGCGCAAAGAAACCGCGCCAGTCTTCATCTCCACCCGGCCGGACTCGATACGCGACACATCCAAAAGGTTGTTAATCAATTGAGCAAGCTCGTTGGAATGGCGGTTTATCTTCTCCATCCTCTCTTTGGCTGCCAGCGGCAACTCCCCCAATTTGCCCGCGGCCAATATCGAGGCATACCCTTTAATGGAGGTAAGCGGCGTCCTCAGCTCGTGTGAAACAGCCGAGACGAACTCGGACTTGCGCTTACTAATCTTTTTTATCTTCTCCAATGCATCGCTCAGCTCCTTGGTCCTCTGCGCTACGCGACGCTCCAGCTCCTGGTGGGAACGAAAGGTCTGTTCGAACAACCGCGAATTATCTATGGCCTGCCCCAGCTGGCTAGCCAAAATAGAGACCATCTCCTCGTCTCCTTCGGTAAGTGAGGAAAACGAGGACTCGTTTCCCATAATAATCAGCCCATAAGGCCCGTCTTTGGTTATAATCTGCGCGTCGACAAAGGCGTTCAACCCGCAGATATCTTTTATCGTCCTGTCCAGAAAACCCGCTTCTTTTGCCTGCGAATGTTTCGCGGAAAAACGCCCCTTATTTCTCATTATCAAAGGCAAGAGGTCTTCTTCCTTCAATCGCGCCTTTACCTTCTCTACCTCCTCATCGCTATACCCGGCCTGCATTTTGATGTTCAGCCGCGGGGCGGCATCGGCGGAATTATCCGCGCAGAAAGAAAAGGCCATAGCCTTTTCGAACCCCAGCTCCATAATCAACGACTCCTCGATGCGTTCGAAGATCCGGTTTTCGTCCAATGTCGTGCTTATCGCCTGAGACAGACGCTGCAGGGTATAAAGGCCGGATACCTTCTTATCCAGCTCTTCCTGGGCCTTGTTCAGCTCCAGGTCCGTGCGCACGATAAGCTTAGCCTGCTCATCCAGTTCGTCAAAAGACTTTTGCAGCCTGGATAGAGACAGCCTCAACCTGCGCAACTCCCCTATCTTATAAAGCAATACGATGCTCAAACAAAAGGCAGCCAAGAGTCCGACGACGCCCAACAAGTTAAACATCGTCTCCATTGCCTATCTTCCCGCCTTCATTATTCCAATTATCCATTTCACTAAAGGATTTTTCATCTTCTCAATCAGGGCATAAGCCGCGGTCTTTTTGATAATCTCGGAAAATGTAGGGTAAATAAACAACGTCGAGGCGATCTTGGACAGCGGTATCCTCTGAGACTTAGCTACCAACAACCCCTGGATGACCTCCGCGGCCTGGGCGCCGACAATATGCGCCCCGAGAAGATAACCCCGTTTATCCGTGATTATCTTGGCCAGGCCATCCTTCTCCCCATCGGTCCAGGCGCGATCTGCCGCAGTGTAGTCGCTCTTGTAAACCCTAATCTTTCCGTATCGCTGCCGCGCCTCTTCTTCGGTCAACCCCAGATGCGAAAGTTCCGGATCGCTAAATGTCGCCCAGGCAACATTGTCATAATTCGTCTTCTGCCAGGCCAGGCGACGCAACGAGGCATTGCGCGCGCAAATGCCAGCCTGGTAAGCGGCGATATGGCTAAACATATACGGCCCGACGATATCCCCGCAGGCAAAGATATTAGGGTTGGTCGTCTGCAAATAAGGGTTTACCTTAACCCCGCGGGGAGAATATTCCACCCCCGCCTGCTCCAACCCCAACCCCTCTGCATTCGGCGCCCTACCCACGGCCAACAGCGCCCGTTGGGCACAAATCTGCTGCTTCTCCCCCCGCTCGTCTTCCACCGTAACACAGACATCCCTCTGCCGCCGGGCAAACATCACCGCCTTCTTGCCCAACAAAAGATCTACCCCTTCTTTAACCAGCCGCTTCTCGACCACCTTAGCCGCATCTTTATCCTCGCGAAACAATATCCTCTCGGCCATCTCCACCAAAGAAACCTTGGCCCCCAGCCGCCCCAGGGCCTGAGACAGCTCTACCCCGATAGGCCCACCCCCCAAGACAATCATACTTTCCGGCAGTCTATCCAGAGAAAACACATTCTCGTTGGTAAGATAATCGATATCGCTTAGGCCCGGCACAGCGGGGATTAAGGGGCGAGACCCGGTGCAGAGAATAAACCTTTTCCCGCGCAATGCCCTGCCGCCTACCTCCAGTGTATCCCGCGCGCGAAAACAGGGAGAGCCAAAGGTAACCCTTATCCCCCTTTTCTCGAATAACTCCGCGGGGTGATGAGAAGAAACAGCTGTAACCACATCCCGCACATATCCCATTACTTTATCCGTACTCACCGTCGCCCCTTGGCCCAGGCCCAAGCCAAAGCGCGAACACTGTTGGACCGTTGCCGCGGCCCCGGCGGCGCGCAGCAAGGCCTTGGAGGGCACGCAACCAAACCAGGTACAATCCCCGCCCAGCCTTTTCTTTTCCACGAGACAAACCTTCGCCCCCAGGGCATTGGCTACGTTGGCGGCAAACAACCCCCCGGCGCCACCTCCCACCACCACCACATCGAAATTATCGGACATCTCTCCTCCTGAGACGCTTATTAACCCTTGACTTGTTAATGAGACATTTATAAGCCGTCTTTTGCCCGTA
>JBHHYQ010000104.1:0-4388 GCA_046757595.1 Candidatus Omnitrophota bacterium | reverse complement strand
ATCCGCAGCATAAGATATACCCGTATTTGCTGAAGGATGTAGATATTGTGCGTCCTAACCAGGCCTGGAGCGTAGATATCACGCATATAAGGCTCGCTTACGGATTCACGCCTACCTGGTTGCGCTGATAGACTGATACAGCAGGTATGTTTTAAGCTGGCGGCTGTCCAATACAATGGATTCAAGTTTCTGTCAGCAGGCGCTGTCAGAGGCGTTGGATAAATACGGCAGACCCGAGATTTTCAACAGCGATCAGAGCAACCAGTTTACTGCTCAGGAGTTTATCAACATCCTTGCTGCCGGTGGTATCACAATAAGCATGGATGGTAAAGGCCGGTGCCTGGACAACATTTTTATAGAACGGTTCTGGCGTTCGGTTAAGCATGAGAACGTGTGTCTCAACGACTATCACAACATACCGGAGGCCAGAGAGGGGTTAGGGAAATATTTCGAGTTTTATAACTTTGAAAGGTTTCATCAGAGTCTGGATGATAAAACGCCAGGGCAGGCCCACTCGCAGAAGGGGGCATCCAGGTATTGCTTAGTTCGGTTGAATAGAAAAAATTGGTCTTGATAAACCCGACCACCTTAAAATTCGAGGCTTAGTCTCGATAATCGATCAAGTGTTTTGTCGGATATTTATGGTGTATCTTGTTTAGTTGTAAAGAGTTAGGGAGTTCTGACACCAAATTTGCTTCAGGGAGGACTAAGTATAAAATAGGCCCCGGGGACATAAGATAATAACCGCGCGGCATTAACCAATAGGGTTATTGCCGCGACGACTGCCGAAGAAAATATCGGCGCGGCCGGAGGGAACAAAAACAACGCCGAGAGAAATATAACTCCGGAAACAACAACTAAAGACATCAGGGGAACGACAATCAGGTTCGCAAAAATAGCAATAGGAGAGATAATCCCGAAATAATGCCAAATCAACAAAAACGTAGCCAGCCAGGCCGCCAAAGACACCCGCAGGGATACGCTCAATATATTATTGCCCGGCAGAAACCTTTTCAATTTCGGGGCAAGATAAACGATAGAAAGCACGCTGACAAAAGAAAGCTGAAAACCGACATCCCATATCTGAAAAGGATTATAAGACAATATAACCAAGGCAGCCACGGCCAAAGAGCTATAAACATCGGCCTCCCTGCGCAACAGCCCCCCCGACAACAAGATTACGGCCATAGTTACCGCCCGAACTACCGATGGCCGCCCCCCGCTGAGCACGCCGTAAAAAAGCAAAAATATTATCGTCAGGGTATAACGCGCGGACCGGGGGATACGCGCAGACTTGGATACAGATAAGAGAACAAAAACCAATATCGCAATATGCATCCCGCTAATCGCCAGGATATGCGCCGTGCCCGTCCGCCTAAAAACCGAAGAGATCTCCCGGGGTAGCCCCATCCTGTCTCCCAATAACATCGCCGACAAAACGGAAACATAAACAGGGCCGAGCATCGTTTTCATCTTTCGCTTTACCGTTTTAACGGCACCTGCGGCAAACCGACGAATTATATTTCCCCGATTGCGGGCAACCACATCTATGCGCGCATTAGGGTCAACCTTAAACAAGGCATATATACCTCTGCGCCTTAAATATTCGCGGTAATCGAAATCGCTAAAAACCCTGGGGCGGTAAAACCGCCCCCGCAAAATAATCCTGTCGCCGTAATCAGGCATACCCTCGCGGATATCGTCGCCTGCGAAAGAATGCATAACCGCCAGGACCCTACCGGATACGGAATCAAACACCCCTCCGGACGACGAAATATCATCGCCGCGCGCAAGAGACAACGCCCTTAAATCGAACTTAACGTTATTGTCGTTCGCCCGAAGCGGACTTATTATTACCCCTTCCAAATAAAAAGAATCCGACGAGAAAATACGGGCGTGATTGATTAAGTGTTGAGGAGACAATGCAGTATAGGCGGAAAAATGGACGGCGCCCAAAAAAACGACCAGGACCAAAAAATTGACATCGAATGACGGGGAATCGTCGCGCAGGAAAAAACAGGCAAGGAATAATAAAGCGGTAACGGAAAACAATACCGGGAAAGGAACACAAATAAGCCTCGCCCAGCATATCCCCAGGGAAAAACAAACGGCAATTGGCGGCGCCGCAATAATTTTATGGGCCACTTTTCGCCCCGGATCGCGCATTAAAACAAATCAGCACTCTGTTAAAAATTAGCCACCTACAAGATTTATATTCTTTATCCCCCAACAAGTTACGCGCAAAAAGGTTGGCTCTGATTTTTTTTCTCGCTTTTTCCTTGTCTTTTCTATTATTAACCCTTGACTTGTTAATGAGGCAATTTAGAAGCCAGGATTTTGCCCGTAGGCAAGGCGCGCGACCAATCCACCGGATGGGTGCCCTGACGCAGCATACGGGCACGGCTTATAAATGTCTCATTAACAAGTCAAGGGTTAATAACAAAGCGCTGAAGAAATAAAAAAAGCGCGACAATATCACAACTCTACCCGCGCCTTAAGGGCCTTAAGCAATGTCCCCCCGTCGCTATACTCGATATGCCCTCCCAGAGGAATGCCTATGCCGATGCGGCTCACCTTTATCCCCCGCGGCTTGATTAACTTGGTAAGATACAACGCCGTCGTCTCTCCCTCTACATCCGAGTCCGTGGCGATAATTACCTCGCGCGCGCTGCCATC
Source organism: Candidatus Omnitrophota bacterium (assembly GCA_046757595.1). Taxonomy (GTDB): domain Bacteria; phylum Omnitrophota; class Gorgyraeia; order Ghiorseimicrobiales; family Ghiorseimicrobiaceae; genus JBHHYQ01. Next base: position 1,712 of record JBHHYQ010000104.1, on the reverse strand, counting down.
GCTCAAACGATTGACCAATCCGGCTATGGTCAATTCCTGCGGGCCCCGCCCTTCCAGAGGGGCAATAGAGCCCATCAACACATGATAAACCCCTTTGAACCCACCGGCCTTTTCGATGACGACAACATCTTTGGCGCTCTCCACTACGCAAATAACATCTTTATCCCTACGGACATCCCGGCAAATAGCGCAAAGTCCACCTTCGCTCATATTGTAGCACAAAGGGCAGGCCTTAACTTTTTTCTTGAGATCAACCAGGGCGCGAGCAAAATGCTCCGTATCATCCAAAGAAAGCCGTTCCAGGACAAAATAAACCATCCTCTCCGCGCTTCTTTGCCCGACACCGGGGAAACGTTTAAAGCGCTGAATAGCCTCTTGCAATGCTGTCGGATAAACCCCCATTTTTTTATCAGCCCCTTATATATTACCGTATTGTCCAGAACGATACCAATCCAGCCTTAACCCAACCTACGAAATTGAATTATTGACCCTTGCATTATTTTAGGTGAATGGTTGGAAGTCGAGATTCGCCCCGGGCGGAAAAATCTCAAAATAGATCGACTTTTCGCCGCTCACGGCTCTCCGGGCTCACCGTGGTCAATGTTTACCCAAGCCGAATTTAACGTGTAGGGAACGAACCGCGCTCTCACCCAACCCCTTCTTTATCAAACAGGAAATGCTTATCTCGCTGGTGGAGATCATCTCGATGTTTATCTTGTTTTCCGCCAGGGCCTCGAACATCTTTGCCGCTACCCCGGGGTTTGTCCGCATCCCCACGCCAACCACGGATACGCGGGCCACATCGGCATCGGCCGTAACCTCTCCGGCGCCTATGCGGCGCGAGACCCGGCGGCTAATCCTTAAGGCCTTCTTCAGGCCGCTCTTGGCCACGGTAAAAGAGATGTCTGTCTGTTTTGTGCGCGAGATATTCTGCACAATCATATCCACATTGATCCCCTCCCGCGACAACTCCCCGAACAATACCGCGGCAACCCCCGGCTTGTCCGCAACATCGCAAAGCGTAAGCTTGGCCTCGTTTTTGTTCAGTGTTACCCCTCTTACGGAAATATCCTCCATTGCCTTTGCCTCCTTGCTTCTCGACGAAGGATTGCAGACTACCGTCCCCCGTTGATAATTGAAGCTCGACCGAACATGCAGCCTAACCCTAAACTTCTTGCAGAGTTCTATGGAACGAGACTGCATCACCTGCGCCCCCAAAGAGGCCATCTCCAACATCTCATCGTAAGTAATCCTTTTAATCTTGCGCGCGCGCGGCTCGAGGCGCGGATCGGTGGTGTATATCCCGGAGACATCGGTATAGATCTCACACTCGTCGGCATCCAGGGCATGGGCCAGGGCCACGGCCGTAAGATCAGAGCCCCCGCGGCCCAGAGTAGTAATATCCTGCTTGTCGTCGACCCCCTGAAAACCGGCGACAATTACTATCCTCCCCCTTTTAAGCTCCTGCCTAATCCGTCGGGCATCGACCCTTACGATACGCGCCCGGCTATGCGCCCTGTCCGTGATAATACCTGTCTGCGGCCCGGCAAAAGACACCGCGGAAAGCCCCAACCGATGCACGGCCATCGCCAACAGGGCGCTGGATACCTGCTCGCCGGAAGAAAGAAGCGCATCCATCTCCCGCGCCGGAGAAGAAGGGTTGACGCGGCCGGCCAGGTGGATCAAGTGTTCGGAGAAATCCGCACCCTGTT
>JBHHYQ010000103.1:0-4407 GCA_046757595.1 Candidatus Omnitrophota bacterium | reverse complement strand
GGTTATCGAATATGCCCAGGGAGACAGGCTTTATGTCCCCAAAGAGTTTATGCACCTGGTGCAAAAGTATATCCCTTGTTGCGGCGCGGGAAAGCGGCTGCGGCGCCGGCCGCATATATATAAGTTAGGCAGCAAAGAGTGGCAGCGGGTCAGGAATCGGGCCAAGCGGGGTATAGAACGGATGTCTTTCGAGTTGTTGCGTATTCAGGCGGCGCGGAACAATGTCTCCGGGTTTAAATTTTCCCGCGATGCGGACTGGCAGGCGCGTTTCGAGCAGGGGTTTCCCTGGGCCGAGACCCCGGGCCAGGCAAAGTGTATCCAGGATGTAAAGCGGGATATGCAACAGGCGCGGCCTATGGACCGGCTTATCTGCGGGGATGTCGGTTACGGCAAGACCGAGGTAGCGATGCGCGCCGCGTTTAAGGCCGTGCTGGATAATAAGCAGGTGGCCTTTTTGGTGCCGACTACGATTCTTGCCGAGCAGCATTTCCAAAACTTAAAGGAGCGGATAAAGGATTTCCCCATAAAGATAGCGATGCTTTCTCGTTTCCGCAGCAAAAAAGAACAAGGGGAGGTTGTAGAGGGGTTAATCCGGGGACGCGTGGATATCGTTATCGGGACACATCGGCTTTTGTCCCGCGACCTGGTGTTTAAGGACTTAGGCCTTTTGATTATCGACGAAGAGCAACGTTTTGGCGTGCGGGCCAAGGAACGGCTTAAGTCTTTGCGCCTGACCGTAGATGTGTTGACGCTTACGGCAACCCCCATCCCGCGGACCTTGTATATGGGGTTGATGCAGGTCAGGGATATGTCCGTAATCGAGACCCCGCCGGCGCAGAGGCTGGCGGTAGAGACACAGGTGCACTGTTTCGATACCGGGCTTATCCGTCAGGCGATCGCCAATGAGCTGAGGCGTAAAGGACAGGTCTATTTCGTGCATAACCGCATTTTGGACATCGACGATGTTGCCGCGCGCCTGCGGCGGCTCTCTCCGCCCCGGGCCAGGGTTATGACCGCGCACGGGGCAATGCCGGCGCGCGGCCTGGAAAAGGTGATGGCGGAGTTTCTGCGGGGAGATATCGATGTCCTGGTCTGCACGATGATTATTCAGTCCGGTATAGATGTGCCCAATGCCAATACTTTAATCGTAAACAACGCCGAGAGGTTTGGCCTAAGCGACCTGCACCAGCTGCGGGGGCGCATCGGCCGTTTTAAGCGCCGGGCCTATGCCTTTTTTCTTATCTCGGGAAAAGGCGTCCCGGACGAGCGGGCCAGGGCGCGGTTGTCGGCGATAACCAACTACAGCGCCCTGGGCTCCGGGTTCAAGATCGCCTTCGAGGATATGGTCCTGCGGGGCACGGGTAACCTTTTGGGCCCGCAGCAACACGGATATATCAACGCAATCGGTTTCGATCTTTACTGTCGGTTATTGAGAGAAGTTGTGTCTTTCGGGAAGAACAAAATTTGAAAAATGGTTAAGTTTATGTTTTATTTTTGACTTCGATAAACCTTTTACTATTATTGAGCTTTGCGAAACCAATAGGAAAGCTTCTTCTTTCAACGTCTTCGGATATAGTGCCGATGTCATTCCTATTACAAATGCAAAGCTCAATAGGATCTTGTTATGGGCACCATCCGCCTCAGAATGACTAACGATATTTTCGGCCGGGAAGATATTTTAACAACGTTACAAAAACGCATTCATGGGTTTAGGAATGGCTATCGCCAAAATGTTGCTTTGTTGAGCCGGCCGCTTATGGGGTGTAGTTCTATTCTCCGCGCTCTGTTTTGCGCTCTCAAGCCATCTTCTTCATTTTTGCCAGTCTTTATTACTTTTTCTGGACGCAGCTTAAGGCAGATTATTGGCAGTTTGACATCTTGCATGCTTTCCGGATTTCTTGATGCCCAGGGGGTAAGTGTTGAAGGAGGATTAGATTGCCTAATCGCCAGGGCCCAGGCATTTTTGCCCAATACTACGGCGCGAATTAAAATAATATATTCTTATCTGGATAAAGGTAAAAACTATGCCGCATTATCCGAGGCATTGGAATTACCGCAGGATATTTATTCAGAGGGCAACATACGTTGCTTGTTGTGTCTGGACAACTTTGAGGAGCTGCAACGTCTTGCCGGAGAAAATATTTTCGAGGAATGGGGGAAAAAGATAATTACCCAGAAAAATACAATGTATATAATCGCTAGTTCTTCTTATCTTCGAGCAAAAGAAATACTTTCCCGCGGGCTTTCGTTATTGTTCGGGAATTTTGAAGTTTTGGACATAAGGCCATACGGTGTTTGTTCAAGCAGCGCATTCGTTTGTAAAAAGTTAAAACAGGCGATAAGTAAAGATTATATTAAGTTGGTTGTCGATCTCAGCGCGGGAATACCTTTTTACTTAGACGGAATTTGTCGGGAATTATCCCGGGAGGTGGCCGTTCGCAGGTTGATGATCGTGGATGAAGAAACGTTTATTCAAACCTTTGAGGGTTTGCTTTGGGATGACTGGGGAGTTTTGAACCGCCTGTTTTTAAGGCGTTTATCCGAACTTTTACCGCAGAGGCAATATGAGGATTACTTGACTATATTGGTTAGCCTAAGCTTGGGATATACCCGCAGCAGGGATATTGCTGTTCATTTGGGCCGCAAGGAAAAAAATATTCAACAACGGCTTTCTCGTTTCTACTCCGGGGGGCTAATCGTGAGAAATGGGGATTTTCTTTATTTTGCCGACAAGATGTTTGCTTTCTGGTTTCGAACGGTATATACGTCAAAAATGGAATGCGACTGCGGTAATATGACCGAATTACGAAACGGGTTCAGAAAAGAATTATCACGGATTATCCGCGAATTTTTTTCTGTTTTGCATAAGCCGATAGCCAAACGTATAGAAGAATTGTTTGAACTTTTTCATAATGAGGTTGTGCATATCGGGAGAAAAAAATGGACATTATCCAGTTTTAAGGATGTTCGTTTGCTTCGTCCTAAGGATAGCAATTTTCAGGGAATGATATTGGCCCGGTCTCCTCAGGCATTTTGGCTGGTAGCGATAAATAACGGCCCGCTTTCGGATAGAGACATTTCTCGATTCGTCGGGGAATGCCGAAAATACGGAAATCAACGATTGCAGAAAAGAATTATTATTACTTTTGGCGCCTTGGAGACGAATGCTAAGTTGAGGGCATTAGAGGAAAAGGTGACTACCTGGGAGACAGAAAACTTAAATTCCCTCTTCTGGCTTTATAATCGGCCGGGAATATTTGTTTAGTGATTGTTTAGTGGATAGTGGAAGTTCTATCCACTATCCACTATCAACTATTTAAATGACTATCGGGGTTATTTCGGATACACATATACCGGAAAGGGCAGATAGCATCCCGGGCGGGGTATTGAAGGCGTTTCGGGGAGTGGATTTGATTATTCACGCCGGAGACCTGACATCGTTTTCCGTCGTCGAGGATCTCGGCCGTATCGCTGAGGTCAGGGCCGTGCAGGGCAATATGGACCCGGCGCAGATTGCCTCTGTGCTGCCGGCCAAGCGGATAGTAAAGGCGGAAGAGGTATCTATCGGGGTAATACACGGGGGAGGCCACCCCGACAATATCGTAGATTTCGTCTCCCGGCAGTTTGGCAAGGATGTGGATGTGATTGTCTTTGGTCATTCCCATCGGCCGTTTAACGAAAGAAAAAATGGGGTTTTGTTTTTCAATCCTGGCAGTCCCACGGATAAGATCTTCGCCCCCTACAACGGCTGCGGGATATTACAGGTAAAGGGGAATACCTGCGAGGGCAAAATTATAAAGTTGTAAATCGGGACGAGTAAGTTTGTTGAGTTTGTTGAGTTCATTGAGTTTATTCGATAAAATTATAGGTTAATGAATGTGGATGTGGATAGGATCTGGGCGCCTTGGCGGATGAGCTACATCCGCGCCGGGCTCAAACAAAAAGGGTGTTTGTTCTGCCGCCTCAAAAGACAAAAGGGCCGGGACAGGAAGAATTTCGTTGTCTGGCGGGGAGATCTGTGTCTTGTCGCGCTCAATCTCTTTCCTTATAATAACGGCCATTTGCTTGTTTCGCCTTATCGGCATATAAGCGATATTTGCCGCCTGCGGGATGAGGAGACGCGGGAGTTAATGCAAGCCGTGTCCCGGATGAAGGCCTTGTTGGACAAGATTGTTCGGCCCCAGGGTTACAACATCGGAATGAACCTCGGCAAGGTGGCCGGCGCGGGCGTAGCCGGACACTTACATATCCATATCGTCCCCCGCTGGCAGGGAGATACGAATTTTATGCCGGTGACCGGAAATACCAAGGTCATTGCCCAGTCGTTAGGGGAGATGTATGGATGGCTAAAAAGTGTCAAATTTGGTGTCAGAACTCCCTAACTACTTATAACTAAATAAGATACAT
>JBHHYQ010000102.1:0-4424 GCA_046757595.1 Candidatus Omnitrophota bacterium | reverse complement strand
CAGGCCGCCTAAGATATGCAAGAGCGTAGACTTGCCGGCCCCGGATGGCCCGACAATGGCCACGGTCTCCTTCCCGGCGATGTCTAAATTTATATCCTTCAGGATCTCCAGGCGCCTGAGACGATGATTATAAATCTTATAAATCCTCCTGGCACTTAGAAAATAATCCATAGATAAAGTCAGAGATTTAAAAGCAGAAGACAGAAGTCAAAAGACAAGAATAGTTCATCGTCCATAGAAAAAAGTGAGGGCCAGAGGTCAGAAGACCGTGTCATTCCCGCATGTTTTAAGCGGGAATCCATAGTCACAGTGTCTTTTGTGGATGCCCGATAATGAACACCCTCCGTCACACATTTTGGCAGAAAACATTCGGGCGTGAAGGGGGGGGTAACATTCGGGCATGACATTGAAATAATATCTGGACATAAACCCCTTTCATCACACGCGACGAATTAACCAGTAGCAGGTTCACGGATTAATCACACAATGATCTTTTCACCGCTTGAACAATGTCCTGTTTAGTAAGATTATATTCTTTAAGCAACTCCTGCGGTTCTCCCGACTGGCCGAATTTATCCTTTATCCCCAGGCGCAGGACGCGTGTGGGGCAATTTTCCGAGACCACCTCGTCTACGGCTGAGGCCAGGCCGCCGATCACGGAATGCTCCTCAGCCACGATTATCGCCTTTGTCTTACGGGCCGCCTGGATTATCGCCTGCCTGTCTATGGGCTTTACCGTATGCATATTCAACAGGCCGCAGGATATCCCCTGTTGCGCGCAATCCTTAACGGCCTGCGCGGCAATGCCCACCATCGCGCCGCAGGCAATAATCGTTACATCCTCTCCCGCGCTCAACTCCTGGGCCCGGCCAAGGACAAACTCCCCCTTGTCCTCTATCGTGGCGACCTTGGAGCGCCCCAGGCGAATATAAAACGGCCCCCGGCATTCGGCCGCGGCGCATATCGCCTCATAAGTCTGCGGCCCGTCACAGGGCACGACCACCGTCATATTGGGCAAGACGCGCATCAGGGCAATATCCTCCAGGGCCTGGTGCGTTGCCCCGTCCGGCCCCACGGTAATCCCGCTGTGAGTGGCTACTATCTTTATGTCGAACTCGGGATAGGCCACAGAGACCCTTACCTGGTCCCAGGCCCTACCCGTGGCAAACACGGCAAAGGTGGAAACAAACACGGTCTTGCCGCAACTAGCCAGGCCGGCAGCGACCCCCACCATATTTTGCTCGGCCACGCCAAGGTTGAAAAACCTCCCGGGGTATGCCCGGGCAAACATCTTGGTGCGGGTCGAGCCGGAAAGGTCGGCATCCAGGACCACGATGTCTCTGTTGCTCTCGCCCAACTCTACCAGGGCCTTACCATATACATCGCGTTGATATAATAGTTCCATAGTTTCGTTATCCACCATCCCTTACCTCAGCTCCCTCAATGCCAGCTCTGTCTCTTCCCGGGTCGGGGCGCGGCCGTGGAAGTCCGCGACATTCTCCATAAACGATACCCCTTTGCCCTTTATCGTCTTGGCGACAATGATCGTAGGCTTATCTTTCGTATTGCCGGCGGCCTCATAGGCATCCAGGATCTCGCCGATATTATGGCCGTCGATAGAAAGAACGCGCCAGCCAAAGGCCTGCCATTTATCGGCCAGGGGCTCGATAGCCATTACCTCGCTTACGCGGCCGTCGATCTGAAACCCGTTATAGTCCAATATGGCGCAGAGGTTGTCGTAACGATAATGCGCCGCGGCCATTGCCGCCTCCCAGATATTGCCCTCCTGTATCTCCCCGTCGCCCAACAGGCAATAGACGCGATAATCCTTCTTGTCCATCTTTGCCGCCAAAGACATCCCTAAAGACACGGACAACCCCTGCCCCAAAGACCCCGACGGCACATCCACGCCACTGACCCGACGGTCCGGGTGCCCCTGCAGGCAGCTGCCCAGCTTTCTCAAGGTCATAAGGACATCCGGAGAAAAATATCCGGCCTCGGCCAACACCGCATACCAAAGCGGGCAACAGTGCCCCTTGGACATATGAAAACGGTCCCTGTCCGGCCAAGACGGTTCCTGGGCGCGGATATTGAGCGCGGCAAAAAAGAGCGTCACCACCAAGTCCGTGGCCGAGAGGCTCCCGCCGGGGTGCCCGCTGCCGGCCTCTGATATCATACGAACAATCCTGCGCCGCGTCCGGCCGGCAATATCCCGCAGCCGCTCAATCTGTCTTTCCCGATGACACTTCATCTATCTTCTCCCTGACCTTCTTCTGCTCCGGGTCAAGCTCCAGGGAACGCCTCCAGGCCGATAGGGCCTTGTCGGTCATACCCCGGGCAAAATACACATCGCCCAAATGGTCGTAGATAACGGCATCGGCCAATATCTTTACCGCCCGCTCCAGTTGCCGCAACGCCTCATCGAGCCGCCCTTGTTTAAAATATACCCAGCCCAAACTATCGATATAAGCGGCATTGTCGCCGTCTTTCTCCAGGGCCTTTTTGATTAAAGAGACGGCATAATCCAGCTTCTCCCCTTTTTGGGCATAAAGATACCCCAAAGAATTCTGGACGTCGGGATTGTTCGGATCAAGTCGCAAGGCCTTTTCGATATTTGCGATACCGGCGTCGATATCCCCGTTGTCGCTCAACAAATTACCTAAAGAAAGGTAGACCCTGGCTTTATCCGGGACTATCTCCAGAAGGTTGCGATACTGGGCAATTGCCTCGTCCATCTTTTTCTGCTGATAATAAAGGCGGGCTAAAGAAAGGACTATCTCGACATTGTCCGGGTTGGCCTCGGCCTGTTTTTTCAGGATAAACTCATACTGCTCCCCGGCCAGCTCTTCCTGCCCCGAAGAAGAATAAGCCAAGGCCAACATAAACCGGATATCCAGGTCATTGGGATCCAGCTGTTTGGCCTTGAGTAGCCGGGCCTGGGCCGCATCAACCTTGCCCAGCCTAAGATAGGCCAAGGACGCCTTGAATGGTATCCTCAGGGAATAAGGGTCGGCCTCGCCGGCCCGATCGTATAATTTCAGCGCCGCATCGATATCACCGAATCTCTCCGTTATGCGGGCCTTTAGATAATAACCGTAGGCCGAAGATTGCCGGCCCCGGGAAGAGGCGAACAGGCCGCGTCCCCACGACAAAAGACCGACACAGAGAATAATGAAGAATAAACTCCCGTTTCGTCTTATCCCCACGACCTCTTCTTTAAGTGCCGCAGCTTACGGCGCGCCTTTTTCCTCTTATGGGTCCTGATCTTAACCTTTTTCCGTTTTTTTCCGCAAGGCATTTGAGTTTATTGAGTTTGTTGAGTTTATTGAGTTACATCAATAAACTATTTTATTCAGGCTGTATTCGATGATCCCTTCGGCCCCAGCCTGTTTCAGTTTCGGCAACAGGCAACGCACGGTTTTTTCCTCGACGATTGCCTCCAGGGCAAACCACTGCGAACGGACCAAAGAAGAAACCGTAGGATTTCTAAGCGCGGGGAGCAAAGATGTGACCTTGTCGATATCGGAGCGCCGCACATTCATCTTCAGCCCCACCCTGCCCTCGGCGCTAATCGCCCCGGAAAGCAAGAGCGTAATCTGTTCTATCTTGGCCTTCTTCCACTTATCACGCCAGGCCTGTTTATTGACGATAAACTGCGTAGTGGAGACACATACCGTATCCACTATCCGCAGCTTGTTGGCCCTGAGGCTGCTTCCGGTCTCGGTCAACTCCACGATGGCATCCACCAACCCCGCCCGAACCTTTACCTCCGTCGCCCCCCAGCTAAACTCAACCTGAGCCCGCACATTATGCCTTCTCAGGTATTGCCGCGTCACCCCCACCAGCTCCGTGGCCAGCCTTTTCCCCTCCAGGTCCCTGGCCCTTTTGATACGGCTCTCTTCCGGCACGGCCAGGACCCAACGCACGGGGTTATTCGTCTGCTTGGCATAGGCCAGGTCGCGCACCCTGACCACCCGCGACCTGTTCTCCAATATCCAGTCGTTGCCGGTAATCCCGCAGTCCAGCACTCCTTCCTGGACATAGCGCGATATCTCCTGGGCGCGAATTAAAAACGGCTCGATCTCCGCATCATCCACCGACGGGACATAGGAACGCTCGCTGATGCGGACGACAAACCCCGCCTTCTTGAACATCGCCACCGTCGCCTGTTGCAGGCTGCCTTTGGGGATACCCAATCGTAATTTCATATCCACATTATACCCATTATTTCCGATTTGTAAAGAAAAATCTTGAAAAAAATAATTGTTGTATTATAATGAAGGGTATTGTTTCGGGACATAGTCCCCAGAACTACTTTAAGGATCCCCTCTGGATGGGTAAAGGCCTGTCCTGCTCAAACAGGGGCTTCGTTCCGCCATCTTCTGGCTTTTGTTAAAGATGGCGGAACTCGCAACTCGCAGAAC
>JBHHYQ010000101.1:0-4451 GCA_046757595.1 Candidatus Omnitrophota bacterium | reverse complement strand
ATTTTGGCCACGGGGGCGCGGGAGATGTCTCGTTATTGAAGGCGTTGGGCAAAGAATGCGATTTTACCGTCAGGGAGATTAGGCCGTTAAGGCGGGGAAAGACAACAATCAGCAGCACGGTTATTCGCCAGGCAATAAGCCAGGGGAGGCTGGATTTGGCAAGGGGTTATTTGGGGCGAGCCCTGTCTGTCCGCGGCCGGGTCGTCCGGGGCAAAGGTATGGGCCGTATGTTGGGCTATCGCACGGCGAATGTAGATACGGGAAGCGAGATTATCCCCCCGGCGGGGATATATGCGGCAAGGGTGAAGACAGGGCTTAAGGGGCGAATGCGGACGGCTGCGGTTTACATCGGCCAGAGTCCGACATTGCGCCTGGGCTATCGCCGTCCCCGCCTGGAGGTCCACATCCCCGGATTTTATCGCAATATTTACGGCCGGGAGGTGGAGATAGAGTTTATCCGCATGATACGGGGGGAAAAGAGGTTTTCCCGCCTGGCCGACCTATCTGCGCAGATAAAGGAGGACAATGAAAAGATTATTGGGATTGTCCAAAATATGGTTTAGCGTTTTCTTCGCCGTAGTTTGTGTGTTGGGGGTGTTGGGGGTTAAGTTTAGCCTGCTCGCCCTGGCAAAAGACCCCGGGGACAAGGCGGCGTTAAAGAGCAGGGGTAATCCCCAGGCAGGGTTATATATCATAGAATATATCGATTTCCAGTGCCCGGCCTGCGCCCGGGGGGCCAAAGTGTTGGACGAATATTTTCGTAAATACCCCCAGCGGATGTTCTTGGAGGCGCGTTACTTTCCTTTGCCGATGCATCGCCATGGACTGGCCAGCGCGCATTATGTCCAGTGCGCGGCCGAGCAGGGCAAATTTTGGCCCTTTTACGAGGCCTTGTTGCGGCGGCAAAATGATTGGTCCAACCTGACTAATGCCCGGCCTTTGTTTCGGGAGATTGCCCGGGGCTTGGGCATAGATTTAGGGATTATGGACAAGTGCCTTGAGGGAGAAGGCGCGCGGCAGGCCGTAGATAAAGACCAGGAGCGCGGCAAGTCATTGGGCATTAAGTCTACCCCGACATATTTTATCAACGGGACCATGATTGTAGGAAAAAAGGAGTTGGAACGAAAACTGTCCGGGTATTTTTCGGGAAAGATCGAATAGGATATTTTGTTTCTGGATTAAGGCCCTATCAATGGCGGAGAGCGAGGGACTCGAACCCCCAAGGGCAAACGCCCGCCGATTTTCAAGACCGGTTCCTTACCAATTAGGATAGCTCTCCAGGTTGAATTGGATAATTAAATAATAGCATTAGTATTATAATTTGTCAATACTTATAAAATCTCCCCGGGTTTGGTTATCGTAGATAATATATTTTGAAGAGGAGGATAGATATGGCTTCGGGCATTACCGCGATAAACGAAAAGGTGGCGGAGGAAAGCGTATTCGTTCGTGATATCTCAACGGAGATTAAAAAGGTTATTGTGGGACAGGGTTATCTCGTCCAACGGTTATTGGTCAGTCTTTTAGCCAATGGACATATCTTGTTGGAAGGTGTTCCCGGCCTCGCCAAAACTTTGTCTATTAAGACCATCGCTCAGTTGATAGATACCAAATTCCGGCGTCTTCAGTTCACTCCGGATTTGCTCCCTGCGGATCTAATCGGGACATTGGTTTATAATCCCAAAGAAGGAACATTCACCACCAAGAAAGGGCCGATATTTTCCAATGTTATTCTCGCCGACGAGATAAACCGCGCCCCCGCCAAGGTCCAGAGCGCGCTTTTGGAAGCAATGCAGGAACGACAAGTTACTATCGGAGAAAATACATTCGCCTTAGACGATCCGTTTTTGGTTATGGCCACACAGAACCCCATCGAACAAGAAGGAACATACCCCTTACCGGAGGCTCAGGTGGATAGATTTATGCTGAAGGTAAACATTAGTTATCCCAACAAAGAAGAAGAACATAAAATATTAAAAATGATGGCCGTGACGGATAAAAAGATCGAATTGACGCCAGCGGTTAAACCGGCCGACATTATTCGCGCTCGGGGCGTGGTAAATGAGGTGTATATTGACGAAAAAATAGAAAGATATATACTGGATATCGTCTTTGCCACGCGTTGCCCGGAAGAATACAACCTTAAAGAACTATCCGGGCTTATCCGCTATGGTGCATCCCCGCGAGCGAGCATATATCTAACTTTGGCTGCAAAGGCCTACGCCTTTATCCAGGGACGGGGTTATGTCACCCCTCAGGACGTAAAATCTATCGGCCCGGACGTCCTCCGACACAGGGTAATTATCAGTTATGAGGCTGAGGCCGAAGAAAAGACGCCCGAAACTATCATCAAACGAATATTCGAAGAAATAGAAGTCCCCTGATATATCGCCACAGAAGATTGGAAACGATTTTGCCGCTGCGTAGTGGCTTGGGAAGTCGCTGACATTTCATTTTTTGCTTAGAGATGAAAATCCTCCATTGCGCGAAAAACGATATTACGGAAAACTCCGGGCATATTTATATCCGCGACAGGCGGCAGGTCCATCATTTAAAGAATGTCCTGCGTCTGCGTCTGGGGGAACGATTGGTTGTTTGTAGCGGAGGGCAGAAATATTGCGGCCGGATCTGCGCCTTGAGCCCAGAGAGAATATCTATGAATATCGATACAGGGGAAGAAAATAGGCAGGATAATCGGCCTTTATTGGCTATTGCCTGCGCTGTGCCCAAAAACGCGCGCATGGACGATATCGTGGATAAACTTACCCAGTTGGGGGTGGCGCGTATTATTCCTTTATGGACGCAACGGACGATTGTCCGTTGGAATAACCAACAGACAAAGAGACGCCTTTTGCGTTGGCAACGCATTGCCCGCAGCGCCGCGGAGCAATGTGGCCGCCCTGACTTGCCGAAGATAGATAACGTAACCCCCTTGCGGAAGATTTTGGAGAATGAACAGCTGCTGAATAGCCATCCTTTACGTCTGATCCCCGCTCTTTGCCTCGGCCGAAGGAGGGGTATTTGGCCCTATCTTAACAAGACGCAAAATCAAATAAAAAAGACAATGATCCTTATCGGCCCGGAGGGCGATTGGGCGCCGGAGGAAGTTGCCTTAGCCAGGCAAAAAAGATTTATCCCCGTGTCCCTGGGGGATTTAGTGTTACGCGTAGACACCGCGGCTGTTGCCGTAGCAAGCTTGTTTTCTCTCTGCATCATATCCAGGGGGTAAACCGCAATTCGTGTTTATGTGTTTATGGGTTAAGATGGTTGATTGGTGACAGGAACTATTATATGAGGAGGTGGAGATGAGGATAATGTTGTGTGGTTTGTCGGTGTTGTTGCTGTTGGGGGTTTATGGTTGTTCTACGACGCAAAAGGGCGCGGGGATTGGCACAGTAGCTGGTGCCGGGTTGGGGGCGATTATCGGGCATCAGTCCGGGCGCGCGGCCGAGGGGGCATTAATTGGCGGGTTGGGCGGAGCCGCCACTGGCGCGCTTATCGGAGAGAAGATGGATAAGAAGTTTTGTCCGAAGTGTGGGCGGCGGTTTACCTCCGGGGTAAAATATTGTCCCGTGGACGGCGCGGAATTGAAAGATATAGAAAAATAATGACCTTTGCCAACAAGGTTTCTATTTTTCGGATTATCAGCATACCTTTTTTTCTCGCCTCGGTGTTATATTACGGCCCGGGGCGGGATTTTTTAAGGTATGTTGCCTTGGGGGTTTTTTTCTTGGCGGCGGTGTCCGACTTTATCGATGGCTATATCGCCCGGGTTAAGAAACAAAAAACCAAGTTTGGCTCGATTATCGACCCTTTGGCCGACAAGCTGCTTTTGACGACCTCTTTTGTCTGCCTTTATGTTCAAGGCGATATTTATCCCGGGATGCGGCTTCCTTTGGGGGTAGTGTTGGTCGTAATAAGCCGCGATGTGATTATCCTTATCGGGGCGATGATTATTTATATAATGCGCCAGGACCTGAATGTCCAGCCTTCATACTGGGGAAAATTTACCACCTTCTCTCAGATGCTTACGGTAATTATGCTTTTGTTGCGTATAAACACCGTGCATATCGTCTGGGGCGTGGCCGTATTTTTTACCGTCCTTTCCGGCATGGATTACCTGCGTAAAGGTGTGTTGTTGTTAAGCGCGATAGATACTAGATAGTCTGTGTGCCGCAATAGAGCATAGGCCGCTGTGACACCGTAATGTTACAAAAGTGACAATCAGGTTGTGTCATAATTTCCATTCTGTCTTGTTTCGGGATCTTTTTAACTTTTCCGCCAAAAGGCGTGGCGGATGGCGCCCATATAAGATTATATTAACCCTTGACTTGTTAATGAGATATTTATAAGCCGTCTTTTGCCCGTATGCTGCGTCGGGGCACCCATCCGGTGAATGGGTCGCGCGCTTTGCCTACGGGCAAAATCCTAACTTCTAAATCGTACATTAG
>JBHHYQ010000100.1:0-4489 GCA_046757595.1 Candidatus Omnitrophota bacterium | reverse complement strand
CGGACGGGGATCTCCGGGTCCAGGGCCGGCGGGACCTTCTTGCCCCGGCGGCGGCATTTCGCCACCCTGTCCGCCACCCGTCTTACCTTCTCCGGGCTGGCCAGCGAAGACCCCCCATATTTTTGCACAATCAGATTATTTCTCATCCAACCCCCGCGGCAATAACCTCTGTCCGGGCGAAGCCAAAGCCTTTATCGTCTCCACAGCCATAATCAGGCTCAAGACAATCAAAACCCCGATAATAACAAGCAACACATAATCTCTCTGCGCAAAAAACCGCCGCAACTGCAAAAGCAGGGCCACGAATGTCGTCCCGAACATAAAAAGCGCCGGAAGCAAGACAATCTTTATCTTTTGCCCGCGGGAGAAAAGATAACAACTAACAACAGTCAGGGCCAGGGCCGCGGTCAACTGGTTGGCCGCGCCAAATGCCGGCCAGATCCTCTGCCACTGGCCGCTAAAGGCCAATGCCCCGCTCAACAAGACCACGATGAATGTTGCCAGGTAACGGCTCTTTATGCCAAACAATTCCTGGGTCAGGTAACGGCCGATACGGGTAGCCGTATCCAGGGTCGTTAAGATAAAGGCATTCAGGACCGTAATCGCCACAAACCCCCCCAGGCCGAAAAACAGTTTATCCGTAAGCGCGCCAAAGCCCCGGCCGAACATCCGCACCGGGCCGATATCCTTAAGCAGGCCGACAAGATTATCATCCCCGACGATGCTTCCCAGGGCCAGCACAACCAATACCGCGACCACCCCCTCGCAGACCATCGCCCCATAACCTATCCTGCGGGCATATCTTTCGTTGGGCAGCTGCTTGGCGGTCGTCCCCCCGGCAATCAGGGCATGAAACCCGGATACCGCGCCGCAGGCCACGATGATAAAGGCAAAGGGCCAAAACGCCCCCTGTTGCGTATTCCAACTGGTATAGGCGGGAAAGTTTATCTGGGGATGGTTCCAACATAACCCGATAAAACCGGCCGCCAGGCCCAAAAACAAGAGATAGCCGCAAAGATAATCCCGCGGCTGCAACAGGACATTCACCGGAAGCACGGAGGCAAAGAAACAATACAACAATAATACCGCCGACCAGATAAGCTGCGCCGAAGGGCCTAAGCCCACGGGAAAGATAGTGCCCCCGATAATCAGGGCGATCAACGACAACAGCCCGATTATCGTTACGGGGACCATGCCCATCTTCACCCGGTAAAGCAAGAACCCGGTCAATAACGCCACGGGGATAAGCCCCAACGAGGGCAAAACGACCATCGGCTGATGCACGAAGGTATTGACGCAGAGATACAAAAAAACGCCGATAACCAAAATAAGCGCCAGCCAGACAAACAAAGAAAATATTATCCGCGCCCGGCGGGAAATAGCCTGTTGCGAGACCTGGGCGATAGAACACCCCCCCTGGCGCAGGGAGACCATCAGGACGCCGAAGTCATGCACCGCGCCCACGAATATCGTGCCCAGGACAATCCAAAGCAAAGCCGGAAGCCAGCCCCAGTAAACCGCGGCGATAATCGGCCCGATAATCGGCCCGGCCCCGGCAATAGAGGCAAAGTGGTGGCCAAAGAGAACGAACCAGTTCCTGGCCGGGACATAATCCACCCCGTCGCCCCGGGATAAGGCCGGTGTCTGCCGCCGGGCATCCAGGCCAAACAACCCCGCTACCCTGCGGGAATAAAAGCGATAACCCAAGACAAAACAGGCCAAAGTAATAAATAGGATATATAAAGAACTCATATTATTATTTTTCCAGATTTTGGCTAAAATTTAATCGGTCCACGGCAAAATAACAGATATAGTCAAAAATCCCGAACAGGGGAAGGGCTATTTTTTTATTTGGCTTCTTTTACGACATTAAGTTACGGAAATATACTTTGCCCTCCAAAGAAGTCTTCCAAAGTTTCGCTTTGCAAGACTTTTCAACAAAACCATCCCGCAGCCAGGGGCCTGCCGGAGGGGCTGAGGTCAACGTTTGTATGCTTTGTCTGCGTATATTCCAGGACCCCTTCCCGTCCCAATTCCCGCCCCAGGCCGCTGGCCTTATATCCCCCGAACGGCGCCTGGGGATAAAAACCGCCAAAGGTATTCACCCAAACCGTGCCCACCCTCAGGGCGCGGCTGACCCGATGCGCCCGAGACAAATCCTTGGTCCAGACCATCGCCGCCAGGCCAAAGTCGCTGTCATTGGCAATCGCCAGGGCCTCTTTTTCGCCGGAAAACTTTATCAGGCAAACTACGGGGCCGAATATCTCCTCGCGCAGGATGCGCGCATTACTGTCTAAGCTGTCGAATACCGCGGGACGCAAATAAAAGCCTCTTTGCAGGCCGGCGTCTTGCGGGATGCTTCCCCCGCACAAAAGCCGCCCCTCTTTTTTGCCTATTTCTATATAATCCAGGACCGCCTGCCTGCGCTCGCCTGAGATTAAAGGACCAAAGTCCGTTGCCGCATCCAGGGCGTTTCCGATATTCAAGGCCTTAACCCGGGCCAGGAACATCGAGACGAACTTATCATAAATAGCCTCTTCTATCAATATCCGCGAACCAGCCACGCACATCTGCCCCTGATTCATAAACGCCGCGGCCATGGCCCCGCCTACTGCCGCCTCGATATCAGAGTCGACAAAGATGATATTGGCGCTTTTACCCCCTAATTCCAGGCAGACCTTCTTGGTGTCATCTGCCGCACGGCGCATTATCTTCCGGCCCGTAGGACTGCTGCCGGTAAAAGATATCATATCCACATCCCGGCTTTCGACAATCACCCGTCCCACATCCTCTGCGGCCCCGCCAACGATATTTACCACCCCTTTTGGCACCCCGGCCCGGGCGATTATCTTAGACAGCTTAAGGCAGCTCAACGCGGCCCATTGCGAAGGCTTGAACACAACGGTATTGCCGCAGGCAATCGCCGGGGCAATCTTCCAGGCCGCCATCAAAAAGGGGTAATTCCAGGGGATTATCTGGCCCACGACACCTATGGGCTCGCGCGCGGTCCAGCTAAACGCCGGGGCATCCACAGGAATTGTCTCGCCCTTAAGGTCTGCGGCAACATAGGCAAAATACTCCCAGGCCCGGGCCGCCTCGGGGATGTCGATAAATGTCGTCTGTTTTATCGTCTTGCCCGTATCCCGAGACTCCAGCTGCGCCAATGAGGCAGACTGCTCGCGGATAATCCGGGCAATCTCCAAAAGATAACGGCTACGTTCGCCATAAGGCATTTTCGGCCACTCCCCGCTATCGAAGGCCTTACGGGCAACAGCAATCGCCCCCGCCGTATCCTCTGCGCTATGCGCCAAAAATTCCCCCACAACCTCGCCCGTGGAAGGATTGATACTTTGTATACAAGACATCTTTCTGCTCTCTAATCGCTACTTGACAAGTACACACACATCGTACATCCTTAACAAAACCCTAATCAGCGCTCTGTTAAAAATTAGCCACCTACAAGATTTATCTTCTTTATCCCCAAGAAGTTACGCACAAAAAAATGTCGGCTCTGATTTTTTTCTCGCTTTTTCCTTGTCTTTTCTATTATTAACCCTTGACTTACTGCATATCAAAGAGCCTAAACTGGCCTGAAGATTAACAAAGCGCTGGCTAATAATCTACTGCGCTGTGACATTAATCTTAGGCAGCCACAGCGCGCTATCCTACCAATAACTATAATACCAAAACCTTAACAATAATAAAAACCGCCTTGACGATCGGAGACTCTTTTTCCTTCAGCCTAAAACGTAACTTTGCCACACGCAACAGTTGTGGCGAATTGTTCAATCGATACATAAAATCAACCAAAGACTCCGTTTCTCCCTCCGCTTCTACCTCCACGCTATATTTTTTATAAAAATTAACCTTCTTGGCCATCTGAGGTTTTATGTCTACCAGATAAACCGCAGACTTACGCGCCAATTCTTCTATCTCCCCCAATATTCCAGCAACCTCTTCCTCATCCGAGCCAACCTTTTTAACATATTTTATATATTTCCGATATTCCTCGCTAATTACCTGTTCTTGCCTAAGATTTCGCAGATGTCGGCCCAGCTGTTTTTCTGCGAGGCTGACTTGTTGATTAGAGCGGTTTATCCGCGAGCTAATCGGACTAACAACCATCCTGTCCAAAAGCGCTAAAACCATAAAACCCAACCCCACGAACAACCACATCCTCTCTTTAACAGAAAGCCTGTTAAGAAAATTCACCCTACCCCCCCGCAGACAATGTCACTTTTCGTCAAGTCGAATAGCCTGCTACAAACGCGCTACTTTTCGTAATCACAAATAACCTCAAACTCGGCATATTCCCGCCCCTGGTCTTTTTTGGTCGTAGTGTAAGTCAACTTTACGTTCTCGAAATAAGGCGAATGCTCCAGAGTGCTTTTAAATTTAAAGACGTCGGACATATCGAACGCCCGGTCTTTCAATACTGCTTGTTTTTTCTCTTCGATAGTAATCGTAGTAAAATATATCTCACGGGGAG
>JBHHYQ010000099.1:0-4507 GCA_046757595.1 Candidatus Omnitrophota bacterium | reverse complement strand
TGTCTACTCCCAACACAGAAAATCCCCCCTGGGCAAACTCCACCGCCAAAGGCAGGCCGACATAACCTAAGCCGATAACCGCGATATTTACCTTCTTGCCGGCGATCTTATCCTTGAGTTTCCGATAAATCATCTTTCACGGCGCGCTGATATCTTGTGCTCGCGCGCGCTATCTCCCCACACTCACATACCTTATTCCCCGACGTTTCATTTCCCGCGGATTAAAGATGTTGCGCCCGTCGATAATCAGGGGTTGGCGCATCGACCTTTTGATGCGCGACAAATCCATCTCCCTGAATTCATTCCATTCCGTAACCACAACCAGGCAGTCGCAGCCACGCGCCAGGCTATAGACATCGCGACAAAACTTAACCTTTTTATCCACGACCGCCTCTGCCCGTCCCCGGGCCTGAGGGTCGAAGGCCTTAATCTTTGCCCCTTCTTTCAGCAACACAGAGATAATCTGCAGAGACGGGGCATTCCTGATGTCGTCGGTGCCCGGCTTGAAAGAAAGCCCCAATATACCCACGGTCTTGTCTTTTACTACCCAAAGGCTGTCTTCTATCTTCTTGATAAACAAATCCCTCTGCCCGTTATTTATCTTACGCACCTCATCCAGCAAAGAAAAATCGCACTGGTTCCTGCGGGCGATATTTATAAACGCATCCAGGTCCTTGGGAAAACAACTTCCCCCGTAACCCAGGCCGGCATCGAGAAAACTGCGCCCGATACGTCTATCCAGGCCCATCCCTCTGGCGACCTGGGTTATATCTGCCCCCACCTTCTCGCAGAGGCGCCCCACCAGGTTGACAAAAGATATCTTCGCCGCCAGGAAAGAATTGGAGGCGTGTTTTATCATCTCCGCCGACTTTATGTCCGTAACCACTATCGGCGCATTAAGCGGGCGATACAAACGGGTCAATATCTCTTCGGCGCGCTTGCTTGCTACGCCGATGACTATCCGGTCCGGATGCATAAAATCGTATATCGCCTGCCCCTCGCGCAAGAACTCCGGGCTGGAGGCGACATCGAATTTTATTGCCGAGCGATGGCCCAGGTTTACCCGTACGGTATGCTCGACCCACTTGCCCGTCTCGACCGGCACCGTCGATTTGTCGACAATCAGCCGATAGCCGGGCATAGACAGGGCCACGTTTCGCGCGGCATTCTCCACATAGGTAAGGTCGGCGCTGCCATCGGGGCGGGGCGGGGTGTGGACGCAGAGGAATATCACCTCGGATTTTGCCACGGCCTGTTTGATGCTCGTGGTAAAAGACATCCTGGCTTCGCGCGTTGCCCGGCGGATAATATCTTCCAGGCCCGGCTCGTATATCGGCATAACCAACCGTTTCAAGCCCTCTATCTTACGGCGGTCTTTATCTACGCAGACGACATTATGGCCCAGCTCGGCAAACCCGGCCCCGGTCACCAACCCCACATACCCTGTTCCGATAACGGCGATGTTCATAACTAAGGTTTCAGGCTGCAGGCCTCAGGAAACAGACCGCAGCATAACATCATCTCCCGCAGCACCTCTTGAACTTTTTCCCCGAACCGCAGGGGCAGGGGGCGTTGCGGCCGACCTTCGAATGCGGTTTGGCGACTGGCCCGCCCGGGGGCATCGTCGGCATCCCCGTCGGCGCCGCAGGGTGGGGCGCGGCAATCGCCGGCCCGGCCTGCGCCCGCCGAAAACCCCGCGCCTGACTATGGATAAGCTCCTGCGGCAAAGAACTAAACACCCCGCGCATCTCCTGCTGCGGCCGCCGCGTCTGCACGCGGAATACAGTTTCCACGCTATCGTCGCGAATAGCGTCGATCATTGCCCCAAACATACCAAAGGCCTCATTCTGATATTCCACCAGCGGGTCGCGCTGGCCATAGGCCCTCAGCCCTATCCCGTCACGTAGGCTATCCATGCTATAAAGGTGGTCTTTCCATTTGCTGTCGATTACCTGCAAAGAAACCATCTTGACCAGCTCGGACATATGTTCCGCCCCGATGTCCTGTTCCCGCCGGGCATAAACCCCCTCTATTTTGCAAACGATATCCCGCTTCACATCTTCTTCTGTCTTATTATCCAGATCTATGTCATCGCAAGATACCCCCAAAGAAAACTTATCGTTCATCGACTGGCAAAATGAGCCGATGTCCGTGTTGCCGTCGACAGGATTGGCGATATATTGCTGCCAGGCATTGTCTACCATCTCTGCGGCCATAGCCAGAAATTCCTGTTTTAGCTCCCGCCCCTCCAATATCGAACGCCGCCGGGCATAAATCACCTCCCGCTGCTTATTCATTACATTGTCGTATTCCAGAAGCTGTTTGCGTATCTCGAAGTTATGCCCTTCCACCCGCCTCTGCGCCGTCTCGATGGAACGGTTTATCCAGGGGTGCTCGATAGCCTGATCCTCGGGCATCCCCAACTTTTCCATAATAAAGGCTATCTTTTCCGAACCGAACAGGCGCATCAGGTCGTCCTGCAAAGAGACATAAAACCGCGACGAACCCGGGTCGCCCTGGCGGCCGGCGCGCCCCCGCAGCTGATTGTCGATACGTCTGCTCTCGTGCCGCTCCGTGCCGATAATATGCAGCCCGCCCAGTTCCACCACCTTCTTGTGCTCCTTGTCGGCCTGAAGTTTATATTTATCCAGCAGTTTTCGGTATTCCTGCTCAAGGTCTATTTTCTTGCCGGCCTCGGCCTGTTGGCGGATAACGTTTTGCGCCATATGTTCCGGGTTGCCGCCCAACAGGATATCCGTGCCCCGGCCGGCCATATTCGTGGCGATGGTGACCGCCTTGAACCGGCCGGCCTGGGCGATGATATGCGCCTCCAGCTCGTGATATTTGGCGTTGAGCACATTATGGGGGATGCCTTTCCGGCGCAACATCTCCGATAAACGTTCGGAATTATCGATAGAGATAGTCCCCACCAACACCGGGCGCCCCTGCTCGTAACAGGCGGTGATCTCCTCGACCACGGCATTAAATTTTGCCTCCCCGGTCTTGTAGATACAATCGGGCAGGTGCGCGCGCATCAACGGCTTGTTCGTAGGGATGCTCACCGCCTCCAGCTTGTATATCGCCTTGAACTCCGCGGCCTCGGTCATTGCCGTGCCGGTCATCCCGGCCAGCTTATCATACATCCGGAAATAATTCTGCAGGGTTACCGTAGCCAGGGTCTGGTTTTCCCGTTCGATACGCAGGCCCTCTTTGGCCTCTACGGCCTGGTGCAGGCCGTCGGACCAACGTCGCCCCGGCATCATCCTGCCGGTAAATTCGTCGACGATAATCACCCGGCCGTCTTTTACCACATAATTGACATCTTTTTTATAGAGGACGCTGTGGGCCCGCAGGGCCTGGATGATATGGTGGCGATATTCCATCGTCTCTATCTCGTGCAGGTTGTCTATCCCCAACATCTCACAGGCCTTAACCTCTCCCTGTTCCGTAAGATGGACGGTATGCGCTTTTTCGTCTACGATATAATCGAAACCCTCGCTAAGATCGATGCCCTTGTATTTGGCGTCGATTTGGTCTTTCTCCAGGATAATCCTTCCCCTGAGCCGGGGGACTATTTTGTTTATCTGGTGATACTTCTCCGTAGACTGCTCCGCCGGGCCGGAGATTATAAGCGGTGTCCGCGCCTCGTCGATAAGTATGGAGTCCACCTCGTCTACGATAGCGTAATAAAATCCGCTGCCGGCCTCGCTGCCCGGGCGCTGCACCATATCGGCGATATCCACGACCATATTATCCCGCAGGTAATCGAAACCAAACTCGTTGTTCGTGCCGTAGGTAATATCGCAGCCGTATTGCCGCTTACGTTCCTCGGGAGACATATCATGCTGGATAACCCCCACGGAGAGCCCGAGAAACTCGTATATCGGCCCCATCCAGTCGCGGTCGCGGCGGGCAAGATAGTCGTTGACGGTTACGATATGCACCCCGCGGCCAAGCAGGGCGTTAAGATATGCGGCCAGGGTGGCAACCAAGGTCTTGCCTTCGCCGGTGGTCATCTCGGCGATTTTTCCCTGATGCAGGACAATGCCTCCCATCAGCTGGACATCGAAGTGGCGCATATTTATCACCCGCCGCCCGGCCTCGCGCACCACGGCAAAGGCCTCGGGAAGAAGATCATCCAATATTCGTCGCCCGTCGCTTGCCGCTCGCCGCTCATCGATGATTTTCTTAAACTCATCCGTCTTGGCCCGCAGCTCTGCGTCGGACAACCGGCGCATATGGGGCTCGTAACTATTTATCTTCTCTACCAACGGCTTGAGCCGCTTCAACTGCCGCTCGTTCTGCGTGCCCAGGATTTTACGGGTAATAAAGTTAAGCATTGTAAGTTTGTTGAGTTTATTGAGAGGAACATAGACGCCATCCGCCATACTTTGTGGCGGATATTGCGTCGTCGCCAGTCGCTCGTTTATTGGTGACCCGGTGACTTTAAGGTTTTCGTTTTTCGCTCTTCAGTCTGCCTTTTCAAATACGCCTCGATGAATCCGTC
>JBHHYQ010000098.1:0-4523 GCA_046757595.1 Candidatus Omnitrophota bacterium | reverse complement strand
TCACCACTTTCATGATATCTGTCCTGGTTCCTTCTATCTCCATATATGCCCGGGCTAATGTCCGCCTGGTCCTGGAAGGGGTTATTTATCCCGAAGGAGACTATGGTTCGGACAGCCTGTTGGCGGATTTGGCTGTAGCGTTTTAGAGAGGGGAAAATCAGAGGGCAGAGAACGGAGAACAGGGGGCAGAGAGATGAAGTGTGGTCGCTCTCTGTCTTCTGTTTTCTGTCCTCTGTTCTTTGATATTTAGGAGTGAGCGATGAAAAAGATAAGTGTTGTTCTAAGCGCGTTTTTGTTTTTGGGCGTGAGTGGCGTATTTGCCGCGACGATAAAAGGCCGCGTGTCTTCGGCAAAATTGAAAACAGCCCAGGATATCTTGGTATATATAGAGAAGGTGGAGGGGGAGGAGTTTGCCCCTTTGGAAGGCCAGAAGATGGACCAGGTGAATTTGTTGTTCGTGCCGCGTGTCCTGCCTGTCGTGCGGGGGACATCGGTGGAGTTTCATAACAGCGACGACCTGCAGCATAATGTCTTTGGCGTAGGTGTGGAGGACTTCGATTTGGGTGTCTGGGGCAAGGGAGAGGCGGAGAGGTATGCGTTCAAGAGATTGGGCGAGGTAGCCATACTCAGCAATGTACATCCCGAGATGGAGGCCTATATTGTCGTATTGCAAAATCCATATTTTGGCTTGACAAACAAGCAGGGGGAGTATAAAATAGAAGGTGTTCCGGCTGGGCAATATACCTTAAAGACCTGGCACGATCGCCTGCGGCCTGCGGTCAAGTCTGTGACCGTCCCGGCGCGGGGAGAGATAAACGTTGATTTCGAGTTGAAGAGGTAATTGAGTTTATTGAGTTTATTGAAATGAAGCGATTTTTGATTTCGTTGGTTATAGTAGTATTATGCGGGTTGGCCGGGGCCCTATGGGCAATGCGGGGAGGGGAGCCGCAACAGCGTCATTTTACTATCCAGGCGCGGCAGTATGCCTATAACCCGGCGCGTATCCGTGTGCGCCAGGGCGATACGGTGACGATTAAGCTCTCCTCCAAAGATGTAACTCACGGGTTTTATCTGGAGGGCTATGATATTAGCGCCAAGATCCGCGCCCAGTATCCGCATTTTTGGGTCAAGCACCCTTCCCGACACGATGACTATCAACAGGTAGACGAGATTACCTTTGTGGCCAACCGGGCGGGTAAATTCCGCTATCGTTGTTCGATTACCTGCGGCTCGTTTCATCCCTTTATGCAGGGGGAGTTGATCGTCGAGCCGAACTTCCTTTATTGTATCGGCATCGGCCTGGCTATTGGCCTGGCCCTGGCGATGTTGGCGTGGTTTAGAGAGCGGAGGCCTGAGGAGGGAAGCGGATAGTCCCGAAACACGGAAGAAGTTTCGCTTCAGAAACAGAAAACAAGAAATGATCGATTTATTCCAGAAGATTCCTTTATTAAAGACATTTGTCCGCCTGCGGATATTTCCTTATATCGTTATCCTGCCTAACCTGCTTTTCTTCTATCTTTTTCTTCTCTGCGGGATGTTCGGCACGCCTGTGGGTAGCCATAATATTATTATCGTCTTTGTCTGGATATTCTGGTGGTTTATCCTGATTACCTTTATGGTTCCTTTCGCCTCGCGAGTCTGGTGCACGGTTTGTCCCCTGCCGGCAGTCGGGGAATGGCTGCAACGTAGGACGCTTACCAAACGTTGCTCGGGAAATAGCATCAAGGGGTTTAAGGGCCGGTTTTTTGGCCTGAATAAACCCTGGCCGCGGCGCTTCCAGAATATCTGGTTACAGAATATCGGGTTTCTTATCCTGGCCTGTTTCAGCGGGTTCTTGGTCACCCGGCCGATTGTCAGCGTTATTGTCCTGGGGTCGATGATAGTTATCTCTACGGTCCTGGCGATGATTTATCGTATGCGCTCTTTCTGTATGTATCTTTGCCCGGTGAGCGGATTTTTGGGGCTATATGCGATGACATCGACCTTGGCCCTACGACGTAAAGACCCGGATGTCTGCCGGCAGCATAAATTGAAAGAGTGCTATCTGGGTTCGGACCGCGCCTACCCCTGCCCCTGGTTTCAGAATATCGCTACGATGGACCGCAATAATTATTGCGGCCTGTGCTTTGAGTGCGTAAAGAGCTGTCCCAGGGATAATATCGGGCTCTTCCTGCGGCCATTTTGCGGCGACAAGCGGATAAAGGGCTATGACGAGGTCTGGAAGGCGTTTATTATGTTGGGCCTGGCCTTTGTTTACTCCGTTAACCTCCTGGGCCCCTGGGGTATTTTCAAGGATTTGGTAAATTTTACCGAGACCGGGCGCTGGGCAGGGTTTTTGGGCGTGAGCCTGGGCGTTGTCTTGTTGTGTGTGGCGGTATTGCCGGGGTTGTATTGGTTGTTTATCCGTTGGTCCAGGGCCTTTTCCGGCAATAAAGACGTCGGGATTAAAGACCTGTTTATAAAGTATTCCTACGGCATCGTCCCCTTGGGGCTGTTGGCCTGGGTGGCCTTTAGCTTCCCTCTGATTATGGTTAACGGGGCCTATATCATTGCCGTTGTCTCCGACCCCTTTGGCTGGGGCTGGAACTTGTTCGGGACGGCTAACTTTCACTGGCAGCCGTTTTTGCCGGAGTATGTCGTTTACATTCAGCTGCCGTTATTGCTTATCGGCCTGTTTTATTCTTTGAAGAGCCTGCGCGATATCGGAAGGGAGATCTTTGTCGACAACCGCCAGCTGGCGCGCAGCCTGGCGCCGATGGCGATATTTTTGACAGCGATAACCATAGGGTTTATCAGGTTGTATTTGGGATGAAATTATAATCCTTAATGAGACAAAAAGTGACATTGTCGGTTTTTGTCTCATTAAGGATTAGAGGGAATGTTGAATAGAGAGAGTTTGACGGAACTTGCCGCGGTTTTGGCATTGGTGGTTGTGGTTGTTGGCCTGCCTTTGGTCATCTGGTGGTATGAGTATATATATCGGCCCCGGACGCTTTATCCTCCGGGAACAAAGATTATTGATTTAAGCGCCAAGGTTTCTCAGGATAAGTGTCTTTGGACCCAGGAGCGGATAAACGGGCTTAATTACTGGTGGAAGAAGTTTAGGTTTGCCGATAATATCTCGGGAATAAAAGAAGGCGATAATGTTGTCTTTCGCGTGCGCAGCGCGGATGTCCTGCACAGCTTTGCCATCCCCCGTTTTCGCATCGGACCGGAGGAGATAGAGGCCGGCAAGGT
Organism: Candidatus Omnitrophota bacterium; assembly: GCA_046757595.1. Classification (GTDB taxonomy): domain Bacteria; phylum Omnitrophota; class Gorgyraeia; order Ghiorseimicrobiales; family Ghiorseimicrobiaceae; genus JBHHYQ01. Next base: position 1,286 of record JBHHYQ010000098.1, on the reverse strand, counting down.
AACCGAGATAGCCTTCGAACCGACCCGCCGCGGCAGTTTCCGCTATCTCTGTTGGCTCTGGTGCAGCAGCTGCCACGGAGACCTCAAAGGGAAGATAGAGGTAGGACAATAGAGAACAGGCAGGCCTGTTCCGTTATTATGGCTTTATTAAAAAAGGGGCGCTTGATTCATTGCGGCCTGCTCCTGGTCCTTGTCGGCGCTGTTTTGCGCTGGGGTTGGGGCCAGGAAGGTTTTCTCGAGCTGAGGCAGGGACAGGCCGTTTCCGGGTTTTGGGTCGAAGACGACTTATTCGTCCCTTTGGATTTTTCCCTCCGTCTGAAAAAGATAGGCGCGGAATTTTACGATGCGAAAAAGACCATACCCAAAGATTACCGCGCCGACATCCAGATCGTAAAAGATGGCAAGGTAGAGACAGAAGCTGTGGCGCGCGTAAACCATCCCCTGAAATTCGCCGGGTGCTGGTTTTACCAATATGGCTATGATCCGGTATTCCCCGATCAAACTCTTATCCAGGCGGTAAAGGACCCAGGGCTGGGTTGGGTCTATGCCGGATATGCCCTGTTGCTTTTGGGCTTGGCGGTGTTTGGCCGGCGGATAATAAGTCTTGATCTTTCCCGCAATAAAATAATCTATAGCCTGGTCTTTGTCGCCTTGTTTTGCCTGGCGGCGATGCTTATATTCTCCCGGCGTCATCGTTTTCTCGTCCCGGCCCTGCAGAGCCATTGGCTTATTTGGCATATATTAAGCTGTATGTCCGCCTATAGCCTGTTTGCCTTGTTGTTCATCCTTTCTTTTAAACGGCGTATTTCTTCCTCCGGGTTTTATCTTAGGCAGAATTTTCTCTATGCCGGGATGTTTTTGCTTATCCTGGGGATAATTATGGGTTCGGTCTGGGGCAAATATGCCTGGGGTAATTGGTGGAACTGGGACCCCAAGGAGACCTGGGCCCTGATTACCGTCTGTATTTATGCCGCCTATTTTCACCCTCGGCTCTGGCCCGGCCTGAGCCGAGAGCGTCGTCTCCGTTGGGTTGCCCGGCTGGGGTTTTTGTCTTGTATCTTTACTTACTTTGGGGTAAACTTTTTATTGAAGGGGATGCATAGTTATGGATGAGATGACAGATGTCGGAGGTCGGAGGTCGGAGGTCGGAGGTCGGAGGCTAGAGGCTAGAGGTCAGAGGTCGGAAGAGCGTACATCGTTTATCATTTCTCTGTCTTCTGCCCTCTGCCTTTTGTTCTCTGCCCTCTGCCCTCTGCCTTCTGTATACGCCGATACCATTCGTCTCA
>JBHHYQ010000097.1:0-4524 GCA_046757595.1 Candidatus Omnitrophota bacterium | reverse complement strand
AGAAAAAACATAACATTCTAACAATAGATACATCAAAATCAATAGATTTAAAGACTATAATAAATAAAATTAAATTAATTAAAAATAATGAAAATTAAAATTAAAACTGGAAATGTAGAGCCGTTTTGGCTGGTAAAAAATACCCATCGGTAGTTAAGAGAAGATAACGCCTTCTTAATCTGCCTATCCGCCCTCAGCGAGATAATCCTGATTACGGGCGCCTCGACCACCTCCGCCCCCAGCTCCCGCAGGCGCAGGCAAAGCGCCCCGGCCTGATGCCCGGCGCGGGTCACGACCACCCGCTTGCCCCAAAGCGGACGACGTTCGAACCAAGACAGCCTGTCCCGCAATCCCACCACCTTGCCGACAACGATTATCGCCGGGGCGACGATCTTGTTTCGCCGCGCCCGGATTAGGATATCTTCCAATGTCCCGCTGACCGTCCTTTGCGAAGATGTCGCGCCTGAGGTTATCACCGCCGCCGGCATACCGGAAGGGCAGCCGGCAGAACGAAGCCGGGCGATTATCGTCTTTAGGTTGGCTAGCCCCATCAAAAAGACCATCGTGTCCAGGCCGCGCGCCAACGCCGCCCAGTTGATAGCGGAAAAATCCTTATCCTTAGCCTCCTGCCCGGTAATGAACCCTACTGTGGAGGCCATATCCCGGTGAGTCAGGGGAATGCCGGCATAGGCCGGGACAGCCGTTGCGCTGCTGACCCCGGGGACAACCTCGAACTCGATCCCGCGTTCAGCCAGATATAACGCCTCTTCCGCGCCGCGGCCGAATATAAACGGGTCTCCGCCTTTAAGACGAACAACAACGCGATATTTGCGCAACTGCGCCACTAAAATACGGTTTATCTTCTGCTGCGGCAGACTATGGCAGCCGGCGCGCTTGCCCACATATATCTTGCGGCAATGCGCCGGGGCAGAGTCCAACAAGCGGGGATTAATCAGGCTATCATAAAGAATGCAATCGGCGGCGCGGATTAAACTCAAACCCCTAACCGTAATCAACCCCTCATCCCCCGGCCCCGCGCCTATTAGGTAAACCATCTTTTTCTCGTTATGTGCATGAAATTTATGCTGCAGGCTACAGATAGTGCGTTGCAGGATTCAGGCTATCAACTATAGACACTTTCCCGCGATTTAGAACAAAACTCCTTGTTATCTTACCATACAAAATAACAGATTTTGAGGGCTATGGGGTATTTTTTGACTTTTTGCCCTTTAGCTCTTTTTAGCCTTGGTTATCTTTCGCAGTTGTGGTTACAATCTTCTCCCAGATCCTATCACCCAGGTAACAATTGCGCTGTTATCGACCATCTCGCGGCTCATCGCTCGCGGCTCACCGCGCGTCCATCCCCACAATCATCCCGCTAATCGAATAGAGCTCGGTGGCGAACACGATATTATTGCCCATCTTCACGGGATAATTCTTGAAATAATATACCCCGTCTTTTTCTATGCAAAGCACATCCAGGCCGAGCACGATATCGCGCTGAAAGGGATGATTGAGGCTGATGAACTGCCCCTCTTTTATCGTCAACACCTGCGAGGGTTTGTTGCTAATCACCTCCCCAATCCGCGCCACCACCTTATCCTGGGCGTCCTTTTCCACATCCCCTCTCTGAATAACCTTGGCCACCTCCGGGGCAAGCCCGGTAAATTTTACCTGCAGGGAAACGCGGTGTTCATTGAGCCGCGACACGACCTCGAAGGTATTGCTCAACACCCCCCAGACCTTATATCTGCCCATATCGAATTTAAGCGGCTGGCCGCGCATCATCCTCTTGTCTTTGAAATAAAACAACCCGCTATCGGTCTTTTTTACCCTCAGGCGCATACGCGCGGATATCTGCTTCTTTCCCGCCTCTTCTGCCCGGACAAAGCTCCCCGCGCCCAAATCCACATCCAAAACATTGTTGGCCACCTTGCCCAGGGCCAAGACCTCAGCCACCACCTCTCCTTCGCCCCTCACCTCTTTATCTCCCACGGCAATAGCGTCCAAGACAGCATCACTCAAATCTTTCAGTGTAACATAGACATCCACGGTCTGTATCTTGCCCCTGATAATTATCTGCTGCCGTTTAAGATCGGGATAGACCTCCATCACCCGACACTCAAACCTTTGCCCCGCGATATCGAACGTCAAGACCTCCCCCACCCGCAAGGCCTTACCATTATAGAACAACCCGCTACCTCTTATTTCCGAGTTTAGGCGCAAAAAGGCGTCCACCTGTTTCAGGGCCTTATCCTCCTTGATTAGCTTTTTCCCGTTGCCGACATCGAACTCATATTTATAAGGCTGAGGTTCCCCCAGATTGATGATCCGGACATCGGCCTGGCCATCGGCGCCCTGTTCTCCCTTCCAGGACGAGATAATCCCTATATCTTCCTCTTTCAATTTCGCAAACAAACACTGCACCACCACATCCACATACTCCTTCTTAACCTCGACCACATCTTGCCTCGCCCCGCTCTTCATAATCCTATACCCAAAATAAAACATCGGCAAAAGGCAAAACAAAAACAACAGCGCCAAAAAATCAATGATATTTATCTTACCGAAAACCCTCCCTTTTTCGTCGATTAGCTTCATCTATATCCCTCCATTCTAAAATTCTGAGTTAGATTCAAATCCACCCCTTCCACCAATAATAAACAATCCCCAAATACTCATGCAATAACGCCTTTATCTGCCTTAGATTTATTTGTTTGTAAACCCTCTTCGATTCTGGCCGGATGGCGCGGCGATAAAAATGGCTCTGCGGTATAGGGGTATAAACAAAATCTATCTCCGGGGCCACCTTCTTAGACACCAAATCTACCCGGCGCATATGATAAGGCGAACTTACGACCAATGCCTTTTCCCAACCCCTTGCCGCCAGGATTTCCTTGCTAAACTTCACATTCTCATAAGTATTTCCCGCCCTATCCTCCAAAACGATTGCCTGCGACGGCACACCCAAAGACACAGCCAACGCCCTCATCACCAACGGCTCTTCGAAGACATAGACATACCCGGAAGAAAAAACGAGATGCTGGGCATATCCCTGTTTATACAACCTAACGGCATACCCTACGCGCTCCTCATACCCCTGCCCGGCCCTTCCCGACTCCCCCACTCCTCCGGCAAAAACCACTATCGCATCCGCCTTCTGCGGCGCCTGCGCAATCCTTAAAGGCTCGGCCAAATACCAGCTAAAAGGCGTATAAAAGAGACGCAAGTAGGTAATTGCGGCAATTGTTGCGAAACGCACAATTCTCCTTCGCGTCGTGCGGTAAAAAATCAGCAGGCTCTCTTTCCACCTAGCTTCATTATCCAGCATCTTCCTCTCGGCTGTCTTCTCAATGATATTGCTCATCTGTTCTATGCGTCTCTGCCAGCCGTTATCATGGGCAACTTCGATTCGCCTTCTCCTCAACGTTTCATTATCCTCCTTAAGGGCCCTGGAAATACTGCCGCTGATTTCCTCCGAATTTCTTCCGACATATACGATATCTCTGTATTTCTGATTGAATATCTCTATCTCCGGCAAGGCAGTGGAAACGACAGGTTTGCCCATAGCCAAATATTCGTTTAATTTAGTGGGATAGACATTCTTCGTATACTCGGTGATACGATAAGGGATCATAGCTAGGGAAAAATATTTTATAAGATTTGGCAGCTCCCGATGTTTCTTATTCCCCAAAAAATATATATTATTAACGCCCGACAGTATTGAAACATCGGCCTGCAGCGGGCCGACGAAAACAAGGGAATGCTCTGGATGGCGCTCCGCCAAAGCCCTCACCAATTTTTGGTCTATCCATTTATGCACACCACCTACATAGCCAATTATGGGTTTTTTGATATTCCTTAGTTCGGCAGGTATCTGCGTATCAATTATCCTTGCCTTTTCGAAATTATCTATGTTCACGCCAAACGGAAATATGTCAACCTTATTGCTGTGCTGGCTGCAATAATCGTAAAGTGCTCTTGAGGTAACGAATACTGCGTCTGCTAATTTCAATAATTTCCTCTCCGTGGCCCTGATTTTCTTCGCCGAAGCAGAACTTACCACAAAATTGTCGATGCAATAATAGATGAGGAGTTTTTTGTTAATATTATAAATTATATCCAAGGCGATGCCCGTGGGAAGAAATGTCCAAATTATCGGGTCAGCAAAATCCAGGACCTTCATCCATCTATTGAGCGTGGGCAGAAGTATAATCCTATTGATTAGCCGGGCTATACGGGCGTAGGGGAACGGCAGAACTATAGGCGAAAAGATATAGAGGTTATGTATCTCTTCCCTTATTCCCTTTATTCCTTTAAAATAGTCCCTGAATCTCTTCCTTAATCTGGGGATATCTCTTATACTTGGCGGTCGCACTCCCGTGTTTTCGATGAATAATACCCGGTTGCCATTTTTTGCCAGAGTGGACATTATCTCCTGATGCCCCTGCCAGATAAAATCCCAATCAATGGAGGAGATACAAATTATATTTTGATTTCTTAACATAACTTATGGAATTCCTG
>JBHHYQ010000096.1:0-4549 GCA_046757595.1 Candidatus Omnitrophota bacterium | reverse complement strand
ACTCTTGAATACCGGGGCGCGCGAGATAATCGGCAATGGCGACGTCAAGGCGGTAAAATTGGACAGTGGTAAAGTCCTGGGTTGTTCTTTGGTGGTCGTGGGCAAGGGGGTTTCGCCCAATATCCGCCTGCTGCGAGACAGTGGCATCGAGACGGACAAGGCTGTGCTCGTAGACAGTAATATGCGCGCAAGCATCGACGGGGTCTATGCCGCCGGCGATGTGGCCCAAGCCTATGATATAGTAGAAGATGCGCCCAGGGTCAATGCCCTCTGGCCCTGCGCCGTGGAGCAGGGCCTTTGCGCCGGAGAAAACATTGCCGGGGCCGGGCGGGAATATCGGGGCTCTTTGGCAATGAACTCCGTGGGTTTCTTCGGGCTGTCGCTTGTCTCTATGGGGCGGTTCAATCCCCGCGGGGACGGGGACGAGGCCGTGTCTTTTATAAACAAGGAAAAGGCGACATACAAAAAGCTCGTGTTTTGCGGCGACCGCCTTGTCGGCGGTTTGTTTGTGGGCAACATCGCCGGCAGCGGCCTCTATCTAAGGCTAATCAGGGAAAAGGCAGACATCTCCCGCATAAAAGACGACCTTTTGGATGAGAACATAAGTTATGCCAGAATAAGGGGGTTGGTGGAGGACAAGGAGAAGGTGTATTTGTAAAGGCAAAAGCTATAAAATTAGAGACAAAAAAGAGGCAGTGGAGGGAAATTATGCATCCCAAAATGACCATGATTTATTGGAAGGGAGAAAAGTTTTGGCTGGGAAAGCTTCTTGAGCATCCGGAGATAATGACTCAGGGAAAAACTTTAAATGAGCTGGAAGAAAATATCAAAGATGCATACTTAATGATGGCTATGGATGAAGTGCCCCAACGATACGAGATGAAAGAAGTTGTCATATGAAGAGGAAAGAGTTTATCCGCGGGCTCATAAAAGATAGGTGTATTTTATTAAGGTCCGGGGCAAGGCATGATATTTACATAAATATATCTACCGGAAAGAAACAACCTGTTCCCAGGCATACCGAACTTGACAATAGGTTGGCAAGACATATTAGAAAATATCTGGGGTTGGAATAATCCGGCGATTTTCTCTGGTAAAAACGTCACAGGAAGCGCATTGGGGCAATTATGCAAAAGAGATAACGGAGACGTAAGTGATATTATCAAAAATCGGAGCGAGAAATGTCTAAGATAGTTGCGCAGGCGGTAATTCGGGGGGCGAAGGGTATAGTGGGCAAGGCCGATGAGGAACTGGCCAGGGCTGTGGCCGATAAGGGTCAGGGGCAGAAGATAGGTTTCCCCGAGACGGCATTTTATCTGCCTATGGCCAATGCCTTGTTGGGCGCGGAGGTGAAGAATTTGGGAGAGGCCGCCAGGATTTTGGCCCACGCCAAGTCGTTATTGCCGCGGGAGGTCCCGACGGAAAATATCTGGTTGCCTTATTTAGGCGATGCCTTAGACGCCGGTATTGCCACACTTTTGGCCGAGGAGATAATTGTGGCCGTGCGTTATCTTTACGGCGCAGAGCCCCAGCCGGAGTGCGAGGGATTTTTTACGGATACGATAATCCGCTCTCTGGGCATCCAGCTGGTAGACGGAAGGATGCCGGGGTTTGCCGCGATATTGGGCGCGGCCCCGGACAACCAGACGGCGTTGGAGATAATCCGCCAGCTCCAGGAACGCAATATCCTTATCTTCGTGGGGGCCTCTACCGACGGCCGCTCGATTATCGACCAGCTGCGCGAGGAAGATGTGCAGATGGGCTGGGATAACTATATTGTGCCCTATGGCCGGGATACGATATCGGCGATTTATCCTTTGAATTGGGCGATAAGGGCCGCGCTTACCTTCGGGGGGATAAAGCCCGGAGAAGGAAAAAAATGCCTGCTTTATTGCAAGCGCCGCGTGTTTGCCTTTGGCCTGGCCTTAGGCCTTGTCGACGACGAAAAATACGCCACCGGGGCCGGGGCGATAAATATGGGCTTTCCCGTGATCGCCGATACGGACATCCCCGAGATACACCCTGGCGGGGTTACCTTATATGAGGCCCTGGTCAAAGAAAGAGACTATAAAAAGATAGTTCCCCGTTGTATCGAGGTGCGGGGGGTGAAGGTTAAGGTTGCCAGTATTCCCGTTCCGGTGTTATACGGCGCGGCCTTCGAGGGAGAGAGGGTGCGCAAGGAACAACTCTTTGCCGAGTTCGGCGGCAAGTCTTCTTTGGGCTTCGAATATCTGAGACAGGTTGAATCCGATGCTATTAACGACGGAGATGTCGAGGTTATCGGCCCGGATATCGACAACTTGCCTCAGGGTTCTAAGTCTTTGCCTTTGGCGATTATCGTCGATGTCGCCGGCAGGAAGATGCAAAAGGACTTCGAGCCGATATTGGAGCGGCAAATCCACCACTATATAAACTGCGCTATGGGCCTAATGCATGTGGGGCAGAGGGATATGAACTGGATACGTATCAACCGGGATGCGGCTAATAAGGGGTTCCGCCTAAAGCATATCGGGATAATCCTGCATGCCAAGCTGCACGAGGAATATAGCGCGATCATCGACAAGGTCAGCGTTAAACTTTATACCGGTAAAGACGATGTGGAAAGGCTTGTCGCTGCGGCGCGCAAGGTTTACGAGGAACGGGACGAGCGGATAAGCGGGATGACCGACGAGAGCGTGGATACGATGTTTTCCTGTTCTTTATGCCAAAGTTTTGCCCCTAATCATGTCTGTATTATTACCCCGGAGAGGTTAGGGCTGTGCGGGGCTTATAGTTGGCTGGATGCCAAGGCCTCTTACGAGATTATGCCCTCCGGCGCCAACCAGCCGATTGCCAAGGGCGGCCCTATCGATTCTCGTCTGGGGCAGTGGAAGAACATAAACGATTTTATCTATCAGAAATCCAATAAGGCCATAGAAAACGTAAGTATGTATTCGATTATGGACAGCCCGCAGTCGAGTTGCGGCTGTTTCGAGTGTATCGTGGCTATCGTGCCTGAGGCAGGCGGGGTGATGGTCGTGCACCGCGATTACTCCGGGATGACCCCTTCCGGGATGACCTTTACTACCCTGGCCGGTTCCGTGGGCGGCGGGGTGCAGACCCCGGGGTTCTTGGGCGTGGGTAAGCTGTATGTCGCCAGCAGGAAGTTTATCTCTGCCGAGGGGGGGCTTAAGCGCCTAGTCTGGATGCCGCGGGAGTTGAAAGAGGCCTTAGCGGATAAGCTTAACAAGCGCGCCCAAGAGATGGGCATCCCCGATTTTATGGACAAGGTTGCCGACGAGACCCAGGCCACCACAGCGGAGGAGTTATTGGCATATTTGGAAAAGGTCGGCCACCCCGCGCTGACCATGCCAACGTTGATATAGGGCGATGTCACATTGTTTGTTGGCAGAGGACAGAAAACAGAGGACAGAAGGCGGATAGGGTCCAGTAGGGGCACATTGCAATGTGCCCCAGGGAACACGAATCGCGCGAATGAACGAAGAAGTAGGGGTACATTGCAATGTGCCCCTACTTCGGGACATCATCCCGAAGCGCAGAAAGATATAAGGGCGACGGAAAAATAATTCTTGCCTCGGGCGACCTTTTGTGGTATTATTTATTTAGTTTGCTCTGAAAAAGGCTTATACGCGGATAATCCGCGGCGTCCGTCGCGTCTTATAAATATGCGTGCAATCCAGATTATAAAAAACCTGTCTGCGGCAGTCTTGTTGTTTGTCTTCGTTTCTTGGGCCGAGGCGAACTTGCCGCAACAAGAGGCCAGAGTTTACCGCGAGAAGGGCTACCGGGCCCAGAGACAAAGAGATTACGACCGGGCGTTTATGTTTTATAAAAAGGCCCTGGCCCTTAATCCCTCCGATGTCGCCGTCTATAACGATTTGGGCGTTATTTATGAGTATCGGGGCGATGAACAAAGCGCCCTGCAGGCCTATCGCCGCGCCCTGCAGATGGACCCGGATTATCCGCGCACATATTACAACCTCGCCGCCTTATACGAAGAGGAGGGGGATTTTCTCAAGGCATCCTTTTACTGGCGCAAGAGGATATCTCTGGGCGATCCCCACAGCGCGGCAACATTGAGGGCAGAGCAACACCTGCGGCGCATCAGTCAGGTATATCCCCATATCGCCCGGGAGATTAAACAAGAGCAGGCGCGTAAGTTAGCCGCGGAGATAGGGGTTTTGAAACAGCAGGAAAAAAAGTCGGCCCGCGGCAAAAAGGCCAAAGTGGATAAATATCGCCAGACACAGATTAAGCAGACGCTGTTGCGTATGAATGCGAAAGACAGGCAGCCTACGGGCCCTGCCGCCGGTTATATCGCCAAGGGCCGGCAGGCCTATGCCAACGAGGATTACCCCGCAGCGATAAAACATTTCTCCGACGCAACCTATTTAGACCCCCGTAACCAGAAAGTCCAGAAATTGCTGGAAGAATCCCAAAAAAAGATGCTGTTGCGGTAATGCAAGTTTATTGAGTTCATAGAGCTAATAACCTTTGACTTGTTAATGAGACATTTATAAGCCGTCTTTTGCCCGTATGCTGCGTCGGG
>JBHHYQ010000095.1:0-4571 GCA_046757595.1 Candidatus Omnitrophota bacterium | reverse complement strand
AGCCGTCAGAATCGTCCAGACTAATCTTTGGACCTATTGTAGGAAACGAAGCATAATTAAAAGAAGTAAAACGCAATACGGGATCGCCGTTTTGTGTATGCAGGGTCAAAAGATCGCTTGGCGCCGCTGTGCCGATGCCCACTTCGCCACTAGGGGTAATCGTCATCTCCGGCGCATTCCCTCCTACAGAGGCCCAGAAATCCAAAGAACCATCGCCGTTATCCATGACGATTCTGGAACCATTATTGCCGGAAAATCCGGAAGATGAAAAACGCAATACGGGATCGCCGTTGTTTGTATGCAGGGCCAAAAGATCGCTTGGCGCCGCCGTGCCAATCCCGACATTGCCCTCGACAATCAAGCCGTTTTTCGGCGGGGTATTGCCACGATAGGCAGAGCCTACGGCCATCGCGTCGCTATGCAGCCGCGCATACACCCCATAGGGAGAAGGGTAGTAGGTGGTGAGGGTTATTGTCTCGCCGGAGGCCACCGCGGATAGGCAAGAAAAAAACATAATTCCGGTAAATAAAGTAAAAATGAAACAGCAATTTTTCATCATTGCCCCCTTTCGGATACAGGTTGCAACTATTACCACGCGTTTGTCCGGCTGCCCCCGAAAACAGATTATCATTTCTTCATCCGTTTCTGATATGCGGCCGGGGTCAAATCATGTGTTCGACCCCACTAATTCTATAATACAACAGGCGGGATGTCAAGGTATTTTTTCTTTGCGCCTTTTGGGAGATTTAATCCACCCATTAGTAAATCAAGGGTTGATAACGGAGATTGCTTCGGCCGCTATCGCCCTCTCGCGGCGTTAGTCCGAAGCAATCTCTGTTAAGAAATTATGCCACAGCGCAGTATTGCCGGAATTGATTTTTTATCTCTGGATACGGCCGACAACGCGCCATTCCGCATAATCAGGAAATAACTATTGACTTTTTTGGAGAAGATGATAAGATAATAGTGTTTGGGATATATACAAAGGCCGATAGTTTGTGAGCGAGGTGAAAACATAATTTACAGGAGAAGAATATGAACAGCAAAACATTTATGGCCAAGAAAACGGATGTTAAACATGGTTGGTATCTGGTTGATGCCCAGGATAAGATCCTGGGGCGTTTGGCGAGCAAGATAGCCTTTGTTTTATCCGGAAAGCGCAAGCCGGCATATACTCCGCATATAGACGCGGGGGATAATGTAGTGGTTATCAATGCCGCCAGGATAAGGGTTAGCGGTAGCAAGCTCAGGAATAAGGTCTATCGACGTTATTCCGGGTATCCGGGAGGATTGCGCGAGATTAACCTGGAAGGGATGTTAAGCAAGAATCCGGCGCAGGTCCTTCGTCATGCCGTGCGGGGGATGTTGCCGAAAAATTCCCTGGGCCGGGAGATGATTAGGAGGTTGAGGGTGTATACCGACGGTAATTTCAAAGAAAAAGGGATAAAGATGGAGGAAAAAATTGGATAATACAGTTGAATATGCGGCTACGGGAAGGCGCAAGGATGCGGTGGCCAGGGTGCGGCTTGTCCCGGGAAAGAGAAGTATCGTGGTCAACGGCCGCCCCTGGGATGAGTATTTTGTCCGGGATGCACATCGGATACTTATCTCCCAGCCGCTGAAGGCTACGAATAATTTGAATAACTTTAGCTGTATCGTCAGGGTAAGCGGAGGCGGGATTTCCGGACAGGCCGGGGCATTGAGGTATGCCTTGTCCCGGGCGTTGCTTAAGGTTGACGATAGCCTGAGGCCGATTTTAAGGAAAGGCGGCTTTCTTACCCGCGACCCGCGGATGAAGGAACGGAAAAAATTCGGCCGCAAGGGCGCGCGCAAGAGATTTCAGTGGACTAAACGATAATATTCGTAGTGCGTATTGCGTAGTGCGTATTGCGCATTGCCTGCCGTAGGCAGGCACTACGCACGACGCAATGCGCACGACGCACGACGAATTAGGCGTAATGATAAGGGTGGCTATAGTTGGCGCCGCGGGTTATGTCGGGGAGGAGTTGACCAGGATCCTGCGGCGGCATCCCCGTGTGCGCCTTGTGTCCCGCACATCCCGGCGGGCCCGGCCCGGACGGGGCATAAAAAAGTTTGCCATAGACAGCGTCCTGCCTTCTTGCGACATAGTATTTTTTGCCCTGCCGCATACCCAGTCGATGCATCTCGTGCCGCATTTTTTGTCTGCCGGGCGCAAGGTTATCGATTTGGGCGCGGATTATCGCCTTAGGGATGCCTCTCAATACGAACATTGGTACCGCGCGCGTCATAAAGACAAGGGGAATGTCGGCGCCGCCGTATATGGGCTGAGCGAGGTCTACCGTGATAAGATTAAGGGTTGCGGGTTTGTTGCCAACCCCGGTTGTTATCCTACCGCGGCGCTTTTGGCCCTGGCGCCGTTGTTTTGCCGCGGGAAGATAAATTTTCGCGATATTATAATCGATGCCAAGTCCGGTATATCCGGGGCCGGGCGCAAGCAAGTAGAAGAAGGATTATCCGCGCAGATAAAAGACAATTTTTATCCTTACAAGATAAACCGCCATCAGCATACCCCGGAGATAAATCAGGGGCTTTCTGCGTTTTGCGGCAAAAAGACGGAGGCGCGCTTCGTTCCTCATCTTTTGCCGATATTCCGGGGATTATCCGAAACGATATATTTAAGGTTGTCGCGCAGTGGGCGTCTTAGCCAGACAGGGTTGGTGAAACTATACCGCAAGTTTTACAAATACAGCCCTTTTGTTAGGATATTGCCGCCGGGGCAGGTTCCCCGGATTAAAGATGTGGCTGGGACCAATTTTTGCCATTTGGGGTTATTTGCGGATTTACCAAAAGGGGTTATCGTGATCGTCAGCGCTATCGATAATTTGATAAAGGGGGCCGCGGGCCAGGCGGTGCAGAATATGAACCTGATATATGGTTGGGAGGAAAAGGAGGGCCTGGTATGCGGGTAGTCAGCGGGGGGGTTTGTTCGCCGCGGGGGTTTCTTGCCTCCGGGTTGCGCTGCGGCATAAAAAGGAAAAGGCCCGATGTGGCGCTTATTTATTCTTTGCGTCCGGCCGTGGCTTGCGGTGTATGCACGGTAAATAGTTTTAAGGCCGCTCCGGTGCAATTGAGTAGGAGGCATCTTAGAGGCGGCCAGGCCCGGGCAGTTATCGTAAACAGCGGCAATGCTAATTGCTTTACCGGGGCCTATGGTATGGCCTATGCTCAAAGGATGGCCCGGGCAGTCGCCGGCCGCCTGTCCCTTAAAGAACAAGAGGTTCTTGTCGCCTCTACCGGGATAATCGGCAAGGTGCTGCCTATCGTGCGTATAGAAAGGGCTGTCCCTGAATTAGTGTCTATGTTGAGCCGCAAAGGTGGGACGTCTGCGGCGGAGGCGATTATGACTACGGATAAGATACTCAAGCATCTGTCCGTTCGCTTTCGCTGGGGCGGCACGGACATAAAGATCGGGGCGATGGCCAAGGGCGCGGGGATGATTGCCCCCAAGATGTCTACGATGCTTTGCTTTATTACCACCGATGCCCTGATTACCCGCCCGGCACTGAAGGCGGCCTTAAAGGATGCCGTGGAGACCTCGTTTAATAACATTACCGTAGATGGATGTATGAGCACCAACGACAGCGTGTTTATCTTAGCCAATGGCGTCGCCGGTAACCCCTGTATTAGCCTGCGGGATAAGGGTTTTTCTGCTTTTTGTCAGGCATTGGCCTTTGTTTGTGACCGGTTGGCCCGGGCGATCATCGCAGACGCCGAGGGGGCAACGAAGTTTATCGAGATAAATATCTTGGGCGCAGACAATGATAGCCTGGCCCGGGACATCGGCTTGTCTTTGGCCAATTCCAATCTTTTCAAGACTGCGGTATACGGCGGCAATCCCAATTGGGGAAGGATTGTCGCCGCCGTGGGGTCTTTGGGGATCTCTCTGAAACAAGATGAGGTGAAGATAAAGTGGACCTCTTTTCGCTGCCGCAGTATTCGCGTGGACATCAGCCTTAGCCGCGGCAGGGGCAAGGCCAGGATTTATACCTCCGACCTTACCCCGGAATATATAAAGATAAATGCGGAGTATAGTTGATAGCATCGATTTAAATTGTTGCTGCTATGAAAGATGGCAAAGAATGCAATAAAATAAAGCAACTCCAGGAAGAATTAAACAAGGCGCGTTCGGAGCTTTACGTGCTATATGAAATATCCAATGCTATGCGCGCCAGCCTGAAGCTGGATGACCTGCTTTATATTATTCTTACCGGGGTTACGGCTCACGCCGGGCTGGGATTCAACCGGGCGATGCTTTTTTTGATCGATGACCGGGAGTCGGCTGTAGAAGGGGCGATGGGCATTGGGCCGCATACCGGAGAAGAGGCTGATCGCATCTGGAAACAAATCGAGACAGAAAAAAGCACCCTCAGCGACCTCATTGCCAACTATAAATCATCGCGCAAAATGCGGGATTCGTTATTTAACCGTTTGGTTACCGGGCTAAAATTTTCTCTTATGAAAGATGAATGCATAATAGGAAGTTGCGTATCCAAAAGGATGCCGATATGTATTTTTCCTCAGACAATATC
>JBHHYQ010000094.1:0-4633 GCA_046757595.1 Candidatus Omnitrophota bacterium | reverse complement strand
TGCCCCCTCAGGCAAGGTATGGCGCTTAAGGCGCGTTAGGCAATGGTGTTGACTTGGATACCCTGTTGTCCCGGAAGAGCGCTTTTTTTGAAAACGGGGGTAACGATGTATCGACCCGATCCCTTTTTCCAAAGCGAAACTTTAGAAAGCGATGTTTCCAAAGTTTCGCTTTGGAAAAGGCCCATTTCTCTTATGGTTGTTTTTCGATGATCTTTTCGATATCTTCAGGAAGGTTATCTTGGTCTTTTTGAGGATGGCGCGCCTGCGGGCCTTCCCGGGGCGCTTCGTCGTCATTGTCATCTTCCGGGGAAGGCAAAAGATCGCCCATGACTTTTGCCTGCCGCTGCCAGATAAAATACAGGCTAAGCCCCAAGACCGCCAAAAATCCCAAAACCACAACGAAGATCTTCCAAACTGTGGTCGTGGCCAAAGGCTTGGCCTTGCTCAACAAACTACGGGCAATCAATAGATTCTCCTTAACCGACTCCAAAAGCTTAAGATTATCGCGATATTGGGATATGTGTTTTTGGGGGTTTAAGGCAACAGTCTTTTGCTTGTCGATAATCCGGTCTAACTTCGATTCGATATTCCGCTTGAGAAAATCCGCCCGCTCGCGAAAATCCGTCCCCTCAAGCAACTCAGCAGTTTTAATCGCCTCTAGACGTAGGGTCTCCAGATCTGCTTCATCAATGAACCAGATGTCTTTTATCTCTATCTCTTTCTCTACTACCCCCTTAGGCTCAAGCTCATATTCTCCATATACATAATAAGAACCCAGCTGAGTGTCATAGACGACATCCAGGTCTTCCTTGCTCAAGACATGCTCCGGCTTTATCTCCTTAGGCAGATAGGCCTTGAGGGTAACTGTCTGCCTTGCAGTCGAAGAAGGGTTTGCCCCGACGATCTTAAGGACGATGCCGGCATAGGCAAAATTGCCCGCAAAAAAACACAAGAACATAAAAGCGCCTATAATTCGCATAATTACCTGCCTTTTAGGCAAGATTCGCTTGCCACTATCGGCTCCATCCGCCTGTTTTCTTCTTATCCTCTATCTTAAATTATGCCTCATTTTCGCCAAATTATCAATCCGCAAAATTACTCAATCACGCTGCATAAATTACTCAGGGGGACAAAATAGGCGAATTAACGCAACAGATGCCCCCGGGTTATCCACTGCCTTGATTCGCCAACCCGCCAACCATATAAAGCTTACAAAAAGGTCATTTGTTGCTCTTGCTTAGGCGCGTCTTTTCCCTCGAAAAGAGAGATTATCCCATATTCCCCGTCGTAACCCGGGATAAGGCCGACTTTGCCACGACGCACCCGCAATATCCCCTCGGCTATACGCGCGGATGCGCCTTTGCGTATCTCCTCCTCTGTTGCCTTCAACAACAGGCTAAACTCAGTCCCAAATTTAGCGACCAGGCCCTGATATTCCCGTTCTACAGCCATCGAGGCCTTGCCCACGCCGCGGGCCGCAGATATAATCTCGTCCAAAGACACAAGGCTCCTGAAAGGGATGCTGTTTTCCGGAACAAAACCATCCGGCCTATCCCCCAGCTGCTCCACCCTGTTCATCACCCCCACGGTCAGAGACTTGCCGCATTTGGGACATTTATTATTATTAGCCCTGGTCTCCGGCGGAGAAAAACGCACATTGCAGGCGCGGTGACCGTCATAATGGTATTTTCCCTCCTCGGGGAAAAATTCTATGGTATACAAAAATTTATCCTTGTCTTTATTCTTCATCGCCTCGACTATTGCCGCATAAGACAGCTCGCAGTCGAAGACATTGGCCTCCCGGCCGATGCGCGATGGGCTATGACTGTCAGAATTGCTAATCAGGGTAAACCTATCCAGGGCCGACAGTCTCCAGTTCATCCGGGGGTCCGAAGACAGGCCTGTTTCCAAGGCGAATATTTTCTCAGTTTGCTCCTCAAAACAATCCTCGATACGGTCAAACCCGGACATCGAACCAAACAAAGAAAACCAAGGCGTCCAGATATGTCCGGGGACAATCACGCATTCGTCCGAAATATCGAAGACGATACGCGCCAACTCCGCAGCATCCAGCCCCAATATCGGACGTCCGTCGGATGTTAAATTGCCTATCGCCCCCAAGACGCTGTTTATCTTATCTACGGCCTTAAACGAAGGGGCAAAAATAAGGTTATGGATACGATAACTGCGCCCGCCCTTGCTGTAAATACTGCTTATCTCGGAAGTAAGGATAAAATAGATACCCTTATAAACATACAGTCCGTTTCCGACATCCTCTAATTTACCCTTGAGCTCCTCCAGCCAAAGGTGGTGGGTCCAGTCTCCCGTGCCAATAAGGGACACCCCCTTTATCTTTGCCCAACGGGCGATATTTTCCACATCCATATCTTTGGACGTCGCCCGCGAATACTTCGAGTGGATATGAAAATCGGCGATGAATTCCATTTGAGTTTATTGAGTTTGTGAGTTATTGATAAATTATGTTTCCCCTGCAAATGGTGTATTCCACGGCCCCCTTGAGTCTACAGCCAAGAAAAGGGGTATTTTTAGACAAAGAGGCGATCTCCTCAGGAACAACAGTCCGCTCCTTTCTTGGGTCGACAACAATAATATCCGCATCCGCCCCGGGGCAAATCCCCGGCTTATCCAACCCTAATATCCGGGCAGGGTTATAACTCATCTTTTGCGCCAGGCCCATCCAGTCGATAATCTTCTTATCTACCAGTTCGGTTATCGCCAAAGAAAGCGCCGTCTCCAGGCCAATCATCCCAAACGGGGCCTGCCCAAAAGACATCTCCTTTTCCGCCTGGCAATGAGGGGCATGATCTGTAGCGATACAATCGATAACCCCGTCCCGCAACCCCTGCTTTATCGCCACCACATCCTCCGGGCGGCGCAATGGCGGATTGACCTTGGCAAAGGTATCATAATCCGAAACCGCCCGTTCGTCCAGGCTAAAATAATGCGGGCAGGTCTCCGCGCTTACCTTCAGGCCATCTTGTTTCGCCCGGCGGATTAACTCTACGGAACGCGCGCAGCTTATATGGGCCAGGTGTATTTTTGTCTCCAAAAAACGCGCCAGCTCTATCTCGCGGGCCACGATTATTGCCTCGGAGATATCGGGGATCCCCGCCAACCCAAGCAACGTAGACAAACGTCCCTCGTTTATCTGCCCTGCGGCGCTTAAGCCCATGTCTTCGCAATGAGAGATAACCGCAAGGCCGAACTGCCGGGCATATTCCAATGCCCGGCGCATCACCCCGGTATCTTCGACGCAATTTCCGTCATCGGAAATAGCGCAAACACCGGCCCGAACAAGCTCACCTATATTAGCCAACTCTCGCCCTTTTCGCCCCCTGGTTATTGCCCCCACCGGAACGATATTAACCAAACCAATCCTTCTGCTTTCGCCGCCTATCCATTCTGCCACCGCCCCGCAGTCGATGGCCGGGGATGTATTCGGCATACAGGCAATTGTAGTCCACCCTCCTTTGGCCGCCGCCTTAGCCCCACTCTCCAGCGTCTCTTCGTCATCCCGCCCCGGCTGACGCAGATGACAATGCATATCCACCAAACCCGGTAACACCAACTTGCCCCGGGCATCTATTATCACCTTTTCGGCTCCGGGCCTAAGCCCTTTACTTAAACGAACAACCTTGCCTCGTCGGATAAACACATCCATAACATTGTTTACCCCCGATGCCACATCAATCACCCTGCCGCCTTTGATTAAAATAGACATGTCGCCGAAATAACAGAATTTCACAACGTATACGAAATTGGGCGCCGATCTTTGAAATAATTTTCGGAATTTAACGTCAGACAACAATATCGTTGAGAATGTAATCAATCGGCTCAATCAGAAGTTCAAAAAAATTGCCGGATTTCAATCCTACGAAACAGGCGATAATCAGGTGTTGATGTAACAAATGTTAACTGGGCGCGTTTTTCGCAAAAGCAGTAATTGTGGATACTGCCGCTTTTGTGGAAAGGCAGAAAAAGATTGTTTTTAAGTTTTCCGCGCCTTTCCACATCGCTGTAGATAACTCTGCCAAAATACGGCAGAGTTATCTACAGTATCCATAATTACTACGGCTTCTATTTCTCTTTTCTTTTGCATATAAAGGCTGCTAAAAAGCGCCCAATTTCGTATGCGTTGTGAAAAATTTTATTTTTCCTCAAACAGAACAAAATTGTTCGTAATCTATCAGCTGGGTAATCGTGGGATGGTCCGAGCAGACGGCGCAATCTTTGTTTTTGGGAACACGCACACTGCGGAAAGATGAGGTTAAGGCGTCGAAGATGAGCATCCGGCCTATCAACAGCTCTCCCACCCCCAAGACGAACTTCAGCGCCTCGTTCGCCTGCAACACGCCCAGGACCCCGGCTACGGCGCCCAATATCCCCCCCTGCTGGCAGGAAGGGACAGCCCCGGGAGGGGGCGGTTCGGGAAACAGGCAACGGTAACACGGCCCGCCGCTGTTATCGACAGGGTTGTCCGGGGAAGGGCCCTTTTGGGTAATTATGGTCATAATCTGGCCGTCGAAGCGAAAGATGCCGGCGTGGACCAGGCGTTTGCCCTGCATTACGCAGGCATCATTTCTCAAACAACGGGTGGGGAAATTGTCTGTGC
>JBHHYQ010000093.1:0-4648 GCA_046757595.1 Candidatus Omnitrophota bacterium | reverse complement strand
GTAATCGTTATCTCATCATAATCGACAGGAAAGATCTTAGCCTGATTGGAAAATGTAAGAGAGACCTCGACAAGGTTGAGCGGCGACCTGTTTTCCGCGCCGTTGAAGATGACATCCTCCATCTTCGTCCCGCGCAGCGATCTTATAGATTGCTCCCCCAAAACCCAGCGGATAGCATCGAATACATTGCTTTTTCCCGCCCCGTTAGGGCCGACAATGGCCGTAATCCCCCGCTCGAATAAAAGCGTGGTCTTTTCGGCAAAAGACTTAAACCCCACTATCTCCAACTTTTTGAAATGCATAATACCTCTAATCGAAAACCGCAAATGCCTATTTCAACAGGACATAAATATACTTGCTTATCTTTTCTTTGTCCGCCTCTTCGATCTCGGTAAACTCTATACCGGTCTGGTAAAACTTCCTGTTGTTCTCTGTGACCTCATTCTGCCAGATGACCCTTCCCCTGCAGCTAACCGGGGAGCGAAACTCCGGCAGGTAAAACTTAAGCCCAATCTCGGTATCCTTATCTATACGCTCGTTGAACATCAGGCAAACCCCGCCCTGGCTAATATTCCTCGCGCCGGATGCCTGGGAAGAAGAAGACTTGCCGCCCAAAAAATATTCCACATTGAAACGCGTATCCGCGCGAATAAACCTACGTCGTTCTTTCATTATCCTCCATCCTTTCGGAATTTGTCGATAAGCAAAGGCAAAACCCGAAACACATCGCCGACAATGCCGTAGGTGGCAACATCGAATATCGGGGCCTGGGGGTCGTTGTTTATCGCCAGTATCGCCGACGACGACTGCATCCCCACCAGATGCTGCACCTGCCCGGATATGCCGCAGGCAATATACAGCTTGGGGCAAACGGTCTTGCCGGTCTGTCCCACCTGATGGGCGTAAGGCATCCAGCCGGCGTCTACCGCGGCGCGGGATGCCCCTACGCCGGCGCCCAAGACATCGGCCAGATCTCTAATCAAAGTAAAGTTTTTGGCCTCGCGCATGCCGCGTCCCCCGGAGACAATGATATCCGCCTCGGCAAGGTTGACCGTAGACGACAACTCCTCTACGATATCGCAAATCTTAACCCGCGAAGACATCTCCTGCGCAGAAAAGGCCTCGCGTATAATATTCCCCCGCCTGCGGCTATCCGGAGAAACAGCCTTCATCACCTTGTGCCTGACCGTAGCCATCTGAGGGCGATAATCCGGGGAGACGATCGTAGCCATAATATTTCCGCCGAACGCCGGGCGCGTCTGCAGGAGGATACGTTTTTCTTTGTCGATATCCAGACCCGTGCAGTCTGCCGTAAGCCCGACATAGAGGCTAACGGCAACCCGGGAAACCAGGGACCTGCCGATGGATGTCGCCCCGGACAATAATATTGCCGGTTTATATTTCCTGATAAGGCAGGTTAAAACCCGGGCATAGGGTTCGTCCAGATAATCGGCCAATGCCGCATCCTCTACGAGATAAACATTGTCGGCCCCCTGGGCAATGAGATTTTGCGACGCATTGTCCAATTTATCCCCCAACAAGACACAAGACAAGTCTTCACCTAATTTATCGGCAAGCTCGCGCCCTTTGCCCAAAAGCTCATAAACCACGCTTTGCACTACACCCTTTTTCTGCTCGGCAAATACCCAGACCCCCTTATATTCGCTTAGATCCCGGGCCTCCTTTTGTAAAGGTTGCGGCTTGTCGATAACTATCGCGTCGAATTTACAGGCCTGACGGCAGGAACCGCAAAGGCTACATTGATTAAGGTCGACTATCGCCAGCTTGTCTTCGATACGAATAACCCCGAACGGGCAGGCATTGACGCAAAGCGAACAACCCCGACATTTGTCTTTCAGTATTTCAATAGACACCTGAGCTCCTTTACGACATTATCTACGGCCTCTTCTATGTCTCCGTCGAATATCTTGCCCCCTTCTCTCCTGGGCGGGGTGAATATCTTAACCACCCGGGTAGGCGAACCTTCCAGGCCAAGATATTTTTTGTCCGCCCCCACATCTTCCGCGCTCCAGGTAGTTATCTCCGTCTTTTTGGAACGCATTATCCCCTTCAGGGAAGGATGACGCGGCTCGTTTATCTCCTTGACCACGGTAAACAATACCGGCAAAGAGGTCTCCAGGACCTCATAACCCTCTTCGGTCATACGCTCTACCCGGGCCAGGCCATCCTTTATGTCGCTAATCTTTTTGACATAGGTAACCTGCGGTAAATCCAAATGGGTGGCAATGCCCGGGCCTACCTGGGCCGTGTCTCCGTCCGAGGCCTGCTTGCCACACAAGATTATATCGAACCTGTCCAGCTTGGCTATGGCCCGGGATAAGGCATAGCTCGTAGCCCAGGTATCCGAACCGGCAAATGCCCGGTCGGAAAGCAACACCGCCCGATCACAACCCAAAGAAATCGCCTGTTTGAGGATCTCCCCGGCCTGGGGCGGCCCCATAGTCAATACCGTAACACTGCCGCCAAATCTTTCTTTTAGACGAATTCCCTCTTCGATGGCATAGGTATCGAAGGGGTTGATTATCGACTTAACCCCCTCGCGGATTAAGGTATTCGTCTCCGGATTTATCCGCACATTGGTAGTATCGGGAACCTGTTTTATGCAAACGATTATTTCCATTTTCGAGCTAGTAGTTAAGTTGACATCTGCGGTTGAACCGCAGATGTCAACTTATTAACCCTTGACTTGTTAATGAGACATTTATAAGCCGTCTTTTGCCCGTAGGCTGCGTCGGGGCACCCATCCAGTGGATGGGTCGCGCGCCTTGCATACGGGCAAAATCCTGGCTTCTAAATTGCCTCATTAACAAGTCAAGGGTTAATAACTACAAAACCATCTCTTCAATCGACATCTTATATAGCCTCTTGGCCAGTTTCTGGCATTCCCGGCTTTCCCTGGTCTTATCCAAAATATCCAATATACCTTGTTTTAAAAATAAAGTCAACACTTTATTGTTGCGGCAATTGACGAGCCTGATACGTATCTTTCCCCGCGGCCTAACCTTTATGTTACCTTTTCCCAGGGTGCAGCCGGTAGACAACTGCAGCCCGTCGATAAGGCAGGAACGCGGCCGGGAACATAAACCGAAAACCTCTGTCTCGACGCCAAAATATCTCTTGGCCCTTATGGCCTTGACCCCATATTCACCCAGCCGCAACCCCAAAACCAGCCAGGGGCCCAAATGGCCATGAAACTCGGCTGCCGCCTTCAGAGAAATCATCGGTTGCTATCAACCCTTGACTTGTTATTAACCTTTGACTAACTAATGCACATTTATAAGCCGTCTTTTGCCCGTAGGCACGCGTTGCTCCTCCTTGACGTGCCACCGATGGGCACGCCTCGGGGCACCCAGGCGAAAAGCCTGGGTCGCGCGCCTTGCCTACGGACAAAATCCTGGCTTCTAAATCGCACATTAGTTAGTCAAAGGTTAATAACAAGTCAAGGGTTGATAAGATTAGCCAAATACCCTGCCCCGAACCCGTTATCGATATTCACCACGCTCACCCCGGGAGAGCAGCTGTTGAGCATCGACAATAAAGCAGAGACCCCGCCAAAACTCGCCCCGTATCCTACGCTGGCAGGAACCCCGATTACCGGGCAATCCACCAGGCCGCTTACCAGGCTGGCCAGGGCCCCCTCCATCCCGGCAACCACGACAATAACCTTTGCCCGAGACAACAATGCCTGTTTATCCATCAGGCGATGGACACCGGCCACCCCGACATCGAACAAACGTTCTACCGGGCTACCCAATATCTCCGCGGTCAATGCCGCTTCTTCGGCAACACCGCGATCCGCTGTCCCCGCGCTGATAACCAGAACAAGCCCCCTGCCGGGACGCGCGCCTTTTCTGCGGACATAGGCCATCCTGGCCAAGGCGCTGTATTTCAAAAAGGGGTAATGCCTTTTCAGATAAACATATACCGCCTTGTCTATCCTGGTTAACAAAAGGCTCTGTCCTTGCTTGAGTATAACGCCGGCGATATCCCTAATCTCTTGTTTTGTCTTGCCGGGACAATAAACCGCCTCGGGAAAACCTCGCCGTTTTTCCCTCCCCGTATCGACTTTGGCAAAACCCAGATCCCGGTAACACTTTCCGTCCATCTAACGCAATATTATCCAGGCCATAAACGCAATCAGAGCGCCAGAGACAAGATAAAAATCGTTGAAATAAAAAAAATCCCTTACCCGTTCCCCCCAAGAGTATTTCAGCGCCCCGGACCTCGTCTTGAATTTAATATGGTCCAGATGACGAATGTGGTTTATTTGCTCTTTTTTGAATCTCAGATGGGTGCCGGCAATCTTATAGGCCGGGATAACGCCTTGCTCGGCAATATCTATCACTTCCTGTTCCGAAATATCCAGGATATTCGCCACCTCGCGCACGGTAATCAACTTTTCAGCCATTTTCTCGCTTCTCGTATAATCTGCAGTCTAATTTTCGCTTCTCGGTTCTCCGACCCATCCACTGGATGGGTGCCCCGCGGTTCTTGTTTTTCGCTTTTCGCTTTTCGCTTTTCGCTTTTCGTTTCTCAGTCTTTGGTTTTTAACGCAACATTTTTGTCCGGGTCTGTTTTGTTGCGTATTGCGTAGTGCCTGCCGCCTGAAGCCTGCCGCCTGCAGCCC
>JBHHYQ010000092.1:0-4685 GCA_046757595.1 Candidatus Omnitrophota bacterium | reverse complement strand
GCCCGGACGCATCCGACGCAGGATATACCTTACGATATACCAGGCAGGGAAATTAACCCAATCCTTGGAATTCAAAGACCACAACACAACCTCATAACCCATCTGCTTAATCTTTATCTTTTCTTTATGCCTAAGCCAGGACTTGGGAGGGCGAAAATAATGCGTGCGGCGGCCGGTAATATCCCATATGGCCTTCTCCGCGTCTTTGACCTCGGCCTCCAGCTCCGGCATCTTATAATAAATAAGCACGTGGTGGTCGTAAGAATGGTTTTCTATCTCGTGCCCCTCCGCGGCCACGCGCCGGGCCACCTCGGGATACTTCTCGACCTGTTCGCCGATCATAAAAAATGTCGCCTTGATATCCAGCCTCCTGAGCTCATCCAGTATCTTAGGCGTCCATAGCGGAGAGGGGCCGTCGTCGAAGGTCAAGGCCACGACCTTATCCTCGATATGATTGCGGTAGACCGTCCCCTTCCTCACCAAGACCGCCTCGTCGAAAAACACACAAAACAAGGCAATAGCCGAAATAAAAACCGCCGAAAAAAACAAAAATAACTTAATTTTTCTTCTAATCATCGCCGCATCTCACTCCACCCTCACACAAAAAACATATCATCTGTTTCTCAATTTTATCCCCGCCTCTTTGAGCATCTTTTTGGCTAAGGGGTCGGGGTAACCGTCGGAGATGATTATCTCTCTTGCCCCTACGCTAATTAGCATCTTGGTGCAGGTCACGCAGGGTTGGTTGGTTACATAAATAATACAATCTTTCAGGATTAAACTATGGATTAAGGCCTGGATTAGGACATTTTGTTCCGCGTGCAGGCCGCGGCAAAGCTCCTGACGCTGCCCGGAAGGGACATTCCTCTTCTTACGGATACATCCGGCCTTATCGCAATGCTGCATTCCCGATGGCGGGCCATTATAGCCCGTGGCCAAAATACGCCTGTCGCGCACGGCCACCGCCCCTACCTGGCGCCGCAGACAAGTAGACCGCTTGGCCACCAGGGCCGCAACCTGTAAAAAATATTCATCCCAGCTTGGACGCCTTTTCATATTCGTCGTGCGTGTTTCATCCGCGCGTATTATTAACCCTTGACTTACTAATAAACCCCTTACTACACACCAGGGAGGAAGGCCTTCTTGAGCGAGTTTGAGAACAGAAGGGGTAGCTTATGAGGCCGCAGCAAAAAACAAGGGGAAGCCGGAACTGACCGAAGGGAATTCCGGAGGGGTATCCCCGTTTTTTGCCAGGCCGAATTACCCCTTCTGTTCTCTCTGTTTGAGCTCAGGAAGGCCTTGCTCCCTGGTAAATGTCTATATTAGTTAATGGAAGATTAATGGGAAACCTCTGCAAAAACCCGACCACCTCTGTCTTTATCTCCTGCAATCTTTCCGGCTTATCCCGGAATTTTATTGCCCGGGCGATAAAATCTCCAATCGCGTCCATCTCCCCTTCTCCCATCCCCCGCGTGGTCACCGCGGCTGCGCCTAAACGTATCCCGCTGGTTACGACTGCCGGGGCCGGGTCATAGGGAATGAGATTTTTATTTACGGTAATCCCGGCGGCATCCAGACAATCCGCCGCATCTTTGCCGGATATTCCTTTATTCCTTAAATCCACGAGAAACAGGTGAGTGTCCGTGCCGCCGGAAACAACGAAGAACTTCTTCTTTCTCAAACAATGGGCCAGGCGCCGGGCATTGGCCACGACATTGCGCTGGTATCGACGAAACTGCTCGCCCATCGCCTCTTTGAATGCCACGGCCTTGGCCGCGATAATATGCATCAACGGCCCGCCCTGTATCCCGGGAAACACCTGCATATCTATGCGCCGGGCAAATTCTTTGCGGCAGAGGATAAACCCCGAACGCGGGCCGCGCAGGGTCTTGTGCGTCGTGGAGGCGACAAAGTCGGCATAGGGCAAAGGCGAGGGATGGACCCCGGCCGCGACCAGGCCGGCGATATGGGCCATATCCACAAACAGGTATGCCCCGACCTTATCGCAGATACGGCGGAAGGCAGGAAAATCGATAATCCTCGAATAGGCCGATGCCCCGGCAACTACCATCTTCGGCCGACACTCAAGGGCCACCTGCTCAATGCGGCCGTAATCCAGTAAACCGCTGGCCTCATCCACGCCATAACATACTAAATTATAAAGCCGGCCGGAAAAATTATGTTTGTGCCCGTGGGTCAGGTGCCCGCCGCAGGCCAGGTCCAGGGCCATCACCGTATCCCCGGGCTCAAGCATAGCAAAGTAACCCGCCATATTTGCCTGGGAACCGGAATGGGGTTGGACATTGGCGTGCTCGGCATCGAACAATTTCCGCGCCCGCTCGATAGCCAGGGCCTCCACCTCGTCCACAAATCCGCATCCGCCATACCAACGTCGCCCCGGATACCCCTCGGCATACTTATTGGTCAGGCAGCAGCCCTGGGCCTCGAGCACGGCCTGGGAGACGAAATTCTCTGAGGCAATCAGCTCCAGGTTCTCTGCCTCGCGCTTTTCTTCCTTTTTGATAATCTTATAAACCTCGGGATCGAATTGTCTTAATGCGCCCATTGTTTGCTCAACCTTTCTATCTTCGTCAATCTCCGTTTATGACGGCCGCCCTCGAAATCGGCAGACAGCCAGGCCCTGACTATCCCGGCTACCTGGCCGTCTTTGACAAAATCCCCCCCCAGCACCAAGACATTGGCGTTATTGTGCCGGCGGGAAAGCTCGGCCGCGCGCCGGTCATAACACAGGGCCGCGCGAATACCCCTGAACCTGTTGGCAAATATAGAAAACCCTATCCCGCTGCGGCAGGCCAATATCCCGTAACGGCATCTTCCCTTTAACACGGCCCGGACCAGGGCCAGGCCCAGGTCGGGATAATCGCAGGAGTTAAGATTATGGGCGCCAAAATCCACGACCTTGACCCCCCACCTTTTCATTAACTTTACCAGTCTCTCTTTCAAGGGGAACCCGCCGTGGTCCGAGGCCAGGCCCACGGTCAAACCCGGGAAACCAACTTTTCCACCAGGCCTTTTATTTGAACAAGACATCGCCTGTATCCTTCCTCTTCTTTGCCCATAGGGTCTTCTATGTCTTTTGCCAAATCATCGCCCGCGAATTTCCGCAACAGGCGCACCCGCGAAGAAAACTCCGGGTAAGCCCTGGTGATCTCATCGCGATGCGCCTTTTCCATAACCAGGATTAAATCCGCCCGGCGCAATATATCTTTATTCATTGCCCTGGCCCTGTGCCCGGAGGCATCCAGCCCTTCCCGAGACAACAGGCCCCGGACAAAACAAGTAGCATCAGCGCCGTCTATGGCCCTGACCCCGCAGGAAGACACACTAATATCCTTAACTCCGGATTTGGATAAGGCCTGCCGAAAAAGATATTCCGCCATCACCGAACGGCAGGAATTTCCCGTGCAGACAAAAAGGATATGCCGGGAATTGGCCAGCTCATTCAACTCGCTATCTTCTATGGCCCCGCGGCGCAGGATCCTGATGGGCTGCATCGTCACATCCACCACCGTGGATTCCAGGCCTAAATCCGTCTCCCCGCCGTCGACAACCATCTCTATCTTACCTGATAAATCCTGCAGCGCATCCTGGGCATCCAAAGGCGAAGGCCGGGAAGAGATATTCGCCGAGGACACGGCCAGGGGGCCGCAGGCCGCAGCCAGCAGGGCCAGGGCAATATTGTGTCCCGGAATGCGCAGGCCGACATTAGATGCCGCCTGCGGCGGCCTGAGGACTATAGTCAATGCCCCGGGCCAAAACCTTTGCATCATCCTCCAGACAAACGGCGGGGCATCCCGAACAAAGTCTCCCGCGGCCTGAGCATCGGCAAACTGCAGGACAAAAGGCTTGTCCTGCGGCCGCTGTTTGACCTCGTAAAGCCGCTGCAGGGCATCTTTGTTCTCCCGCAACGCCCCCAACCCATAAACCGTATCCGTAGGAAAGGCAACCAGGCCGCCGTTACGCAATATCGCCGCGGCCTGCTCTATCTTGTCCGGCTCGGGATGAAACCTGTTTACTTTGATTAGTTTGGTGTCCATATTCGGCGCTTGATGCTCACGCAATACGCAACAAAACAGACCTGGACAAAAATGTTGCGTTTAGCCTTCAGCCTGTAGTCTGAAACCTGTAACACAAATCACAATTTGCTCTTAAACCTCAATAACCGCCGGGAGAGCCTGGCGTCGTTTAGGGCCAATATCTGCGCGGCAAGTATCCCGGCGTTTCGCGCTCCGGCCCTGCCAATAGCCAGGCAGGCAACCGGGACATTCTTGGGCATCTGCACCGTAGACAAGAGGGCGTCCAGGCCGCCCAGGCCCTTGCCTTCTATGGGCACGCCGATAACCGGTAAAGTGGTATGCGCGGCAATCGCCCCGGCCAGATGCGCGGCCATCCCCGCGCCGGCGATAATTATCTTTATCCCCCGGCGCCGCGCCCCCCTGGCAAACGCGGCAACCGTTTGCGGCGTCCTGTGCGCGGACATCACCTTGGTTTCATAGGCAATGCCGAACTCGGCAAGGGCCAGCTCGGCCTGACGCATAGTCTCGGCATCGGACTTACTCCCCATTACTATTGCGACCGTATTATTCATCGCCTTAAGCCTCCTATATCCCTCCTGTAATGCGCGCCGGCAAAACTTATCTTTTCTACGGCGCTGTAGACGCGCC
>JBHHYQ010000091.1:0-4806 GCA_046757595.1 Candidatus Omnitrophota bacterium | reverse complement strand
CCAGGGGGGGTTTTCCGTGTTGGGGGTGGATACGGATGCGGATCGGGTAAATAAAATAAGGCGTTCCGTTCCCTATATCCTCGATGTGGACATAAAGCAGGTAAACAAGGTGCTACGTAACGGCCGGTTTTGCCCTACGGGAGACTTTTCCGGGCTGGGCCGCTGCGATGTAATAATTATCTGCGTGCCTACGCCGTTAAAGCGCAGGCAGCAGCCGAATATCTCCTATATCGTGGGCGCGGTGCGCAGGATTAGCCGCTACCTGCGTCCGGGGCAGTTGATTGTCTTGGAAAGCACGACCTACCCCGGGACCACCGAGGAGGTTATCCTGCCGTTATTGGAAAAAAGCGGCCTGGCCTGCGGCCGGGATTTTTACCTGGCATTTTCTCCCGAGAGGATAGACCCGGGAAACGCAAAATATGCCTTCCGCAATATCCCCAAGGTTGTGGGCGGGATAACGCCTGAGGCGACGGAGCTGGTCAAGCGGCTTTACGAAAAGGTGATTGTCAAGGTCATCCCGGTGTCTTCGGCGCGGGTGGCCGAGACAGTGAAACTTCTGGAGAACACCTTTCGCCTGATAAACATCGGCCTGGTCAACGAGATGGCGATGATGTCTAAGAAAATGGGCATCGACATCTGGGAGGTCATTCAGGCTGCGGCCAGCAAGCCGTTCGGGTTTATGCCCTTTTATCCCGGCCCGGGGGTGGGCGGGCACTGTATCCCCAAAGACCCGCTGTATCTTTACTGGAAGGCGCGGCATTATGGGTTTAGGCCAAAGTTCATAAGGTTGGCCTCGCAGATAAATTCGGCGATGCCGGCTTATGTCGTGGGGCGGGCGAGGGAAATATTGTCCCATCGCGGCGTCGGGTTTTGCCGGGCGCGCATTTTGGTCCTGGGCGCGACTTACAAGAAAGACGTAAAAGACCTGCGCAAGTCCCCGGCGATAGAGATAATCTCTTTGTTGTCCGGGCAGGTAAAGCAAGTGGCCTATTCCGACCCGTTGATTCCCTACCTAAAGATCGGCCGGCTGAATATGAGATCGCAAAAGATAGGCCCTAAGTCTATTCCCCGCTTCGATTGCCTGATATTGGCTACCGACCATTCCTCCTTCGA
The DNA here is from genome assembly GCA_046757595.1 of Candidatus Omnitrophota bacterium. GTDB lineage: Bacteria > Omnitrophota > Gorgyraeia > Ghiorseimicrobiales > Ghiorseimicrobiaceae > JBHHYQ01. The sequence goes on along the minus strand of JBHHYQ010000091.1, from coordinate 3,693 downwards.
CTACGGCCTGATAGGCAAACAGGCCAAGGCCATCCTGGACACAAGAAACATCTACCGTTGTTCGAAGGCAAAGAATATATTCCGGTTGTAAACGAAAGTAAAAATTAGGCATTGGTACATAATTAGGGGTATGCCAAATGACATAAGCCTGGACGGTAAGGGTAAGAGCGGTATAATTGAATGAAAACGTCCGAGGTTTTCTATTTTATGCGTTTCGGAATTTTTCCGCCAGAGGCGGATCTTAACGATGTCCCGAAATCAATCTGGAGGTAAAGGTGGGGATATGCTTCGAGATTCCGATACATAGTCACGAAGTACAAAAAAATATTGTTTGATCGGGAATTGGTTGTTGTTTGGCAATTATATCTTGGTTATTGGTTATTTGAATTGATATGCGTATAGCCATTATCGGTCCGGGGGCGATGGGGTGTTTGGTTGCCGCGTGCCTGGCCCGGATAAAACAAAATAGCCTGAGGCCGCAAGTCTTTATTCTGGATAAAGACAATGCCCGCGCCGCGGCCATCTCCCGTAACGGCATAAAGGTTGAGGGTGTGGCCGGGCAGTGGCGGGCGCGCCTGTCGGTTGCGGCCGATGCCGGACAGATAAAACCCGCAGACCTTGCGATTGTCTGCACCAAGTCTTACGATACGCAGGCAGCGGCAAAGCGATTAAAGGATTTAGTCGGCGCCGGTGGCCTGGTCTTGACTTTGCAGAACGGATTGGGCAATGTCGAGACGATATCCGAGATAGCGGGAGAAGAAAATGTCATCGGCGGGGTGACTAATCTGGGGGCGACTTTGTTAAGTCCGGGTTGTGTTCGTTATGCCGGCCGGGGCGAGACGATTATCGGCAGGCCCGACGGCAGGATCCCGGCGATGCTGCGGGAGATACGCGAGGTATTCAACCGAGCGGGATTGACGATGCGTATTTCCCGTGATATCCGCAGCCTTATCTGGTCGAAGTTGATAATCAATGTCGGGATAAACGCCCTAACCGCAATTAGCCGTTTGAACAACGGCCGCCTTACGGAGTTCGAGGGGGTGCATCGTATTCTAAAAGAGGCGGTGACCGAGGCGGTCAAGGTAGCCAAAAGAAAACGGATAAAACTAGTTTACGACGACCCGTTGTCCAAGGTCGAGGCAGTGTGCCAGGCTACGGCAACTAATGTCTCTTCGATGTTGGCCGATGTCTTGCGCCGCAGGCGCACGGAGATAGACTTTATCAACGGCGCGGTAGTGCGCCAGGGCCGGGCCCTGGGCGTAAAGACGCCGGTGAACGAGATACTCGTAGATATCGTTAAGACCATAGAGGCGAGTTATGGGGTTAGGGTAGAGAGTAGCAAGTAGAGAGTATTTTGTATGCTCAATCGACGCATTGCCGGGATATTCAGGAACATTGCCGGACTTTTGGAGATTAAGGGCGAAAATCCCTTTCGTGTCCGGGCCTATCTACGGGCCGCGGATAGCTTGGAGGATGTGGCGGAAGACTTAGAGGATGTCGAAAGGGAGGGGCGCCTGACGGTTATTCCGGGCATAGGCCGGGATCTGGCGGATAAGATACGGGAGTTTATTTGTTATGACCGCATAGAATATTATGAGCGCCTGAGGAGGGATTTACCCGAGGGATTGTTGGAGGTATTGTCGGTTCCTGGCCTGGGTCCGAAGACGGCAAAGCTGTTATTTGATAATTTGGGAGTGGACGGTATCGTCGCCTTGGAGAAGTGTGTCCGCGATGGCCGGTTACGCAGCCTGCCGGGGATAAAAAAAACTACGGAGAATAATATCCTGCGCGGCATTGTTCTGGCCAAAAGAGGCCGGGAGCAGATGCATTTGGGCGCGGCCTGGGGCGCGGGAGAGGAGTTCGCGCGCCTCCTGCGGGCCGAAACAGCCGGGGAAAAGTCCGCCCTGGTCGGTGACGTTCGGCGGATGAAGGAGGCAATGCGGAAGATAGATATTCTTGTTTCTTCTCTGAACCCGCGGCAGATAATCGATGCCTTTACCTCCGCAGAAGAGGTTAAGGTTGTCTTAAGCCGCAGTGGGGCCCAAGCCTGTTTGTTGAACAATGATGATATGCAGGTCCATTTAAGAGTGGTTGCCCCCGAGGCCTGGGGCGCAGCCTTAATTTATGATACGGGTTCTCCCCGGCACAATGCAGGATTGCGTAACCTTGTCATCGAGAAAGGTTTAAGGCTTAATCGATATGGTTTGATCCGCAACGAAGAGGTAATAAGCTGGGGCGAGGATGAGGCCGGGATATATCGGATTTTAGGCCTGCCCTACATCCCCCCGGAATTACGGGAGGGGCGCGGGGAGATAGAGGCGGCGTTAAACAGCAACCTCCCCTGCTTGGTGGAGGCAGGGGACATCCGGGGCGACCTTCACATCCATTCCCTTTATTCCGACGGCCGTTCTACGATAGAGGATATAGCCGGGGCGGCGCAGGAGATGGGTTATGAGTATGTCGCCGTAACCGACCATTCCGTATCCCTTAAGGTTGCCCGCGGCCTGGACGAGGCGGCGTTGGACAAGAAGCGCAGGGAGATACTTGCCCTGAACAAGAAGTTTAAGACAAAGATATTCTTAGGGGCCGAGGTGGAGTTGGACGGAGACGGCAATTGCGATTATCCGGCGCGCGTGCTTGAGCGGCTGGACATAGTTATTGGGGCCGTGCATTCGCGTTTTCGCCAGGGCCGTGACAAGATGACGCAGAGATTGATCAATGCTTGTCGCAATAAGCATATCGATATAATTGCCCACCCCACGGGACGGCTCTGGGGGGCGCGTAAGGAGTGTGAGATCGACCTGGATAGCCTTTTTCGCGCCGCGGCCGATACACAGACCATTTTAGAGATCAACGCCTCTCCTACGCGCCTGGATTTGAATGATGTTAATGCGCGCCGGGCCGGGGAATTGGGAGTAAAGTTTGTTATCTCAACGGATGCCCATGACTGTCGTCGTTTGAACGATATGCGTTTTGGCCTGGGGGTCGCTCGGCGCGCCTGGTTGGGGAAAGAGGCGATAATCAACACGCTTTCCCTGCGGGATATTAGCGAAACCATATTTATTAACCCTTGACTTGTCAATGGTTAATAAGAAGTAGTTAAGTTGACATCTGCGGTTGAACCGTAGATGTCAACTGTCAACTTAACTAAGCAGAGGTATGGATAGGCAGTTGAAGGTTTGTCTTTATGGGGCAGCGATACTGAGAAAAAGGGTCCGGCCGGTTAAGGTTGTCGATGTCGAAGCAAGGGAGATCTTTCGGCAGATGGCCGGGATAATGCATAAGTCCGAGGGTGTGGGGTTGGCGGCAAATCAGGTCGGACTGGATATGCAGATGTTGGTTATCGATATTGGGGCCGGGGTGATTAAGATGGCCAATCCCTGTATTGTGCGTAAGAGAGGTAAGGTTGTGGCGGAAGAGGGTTGCCTTAGCCTGCCGAATACCCGTATTAAGGTCCGCCGGGCTAAAGAGATTACGGTTGTGGGTCTGGATGAACATAATCAGAATATAAAGATGGAGGCGCGCGATCTCTTGGCGCGGGTGTTTCAGCACGAAGTAGATCACCTTAACGGCCGGTTGATTGTGGATTATTTGCCGTGGTATAAGAGGGTAGTGGGGGGGGTGAGGCGATGAGGGCTGTCTCTGCTCAAACAGGGGCTTCGTTCGGCTAAAAAGCAGCCGAACTCGCAACTC
>JBHHYQ010000090.1:0-4820 GCA_046757595.1 Candidatus Omnitrophota bacterium | reverse complement strand
TAACAATGTCAAGGTTACTCATGCCCAGGGCGAGATGTATGCGGATAAGATGGTGGTGTTTTTCGACGGGCAGGCCAAAGGGATTAAGAGGGTTGAGTCTTACGGCAATGTCAAGATCGTCAACGGGGAAAATACGACTTACAGTCAAACCGCGGTGTATAGCGCCCGGGACAAAAAGATGGTCTTGACCGGGAGGCCGCGGCTGGTGATCTATTCTTCGGGGGGGCTGGATGCATCTTTTGGAGACTAAGGGGTTGGTCAAGTCCTACGGGACCCACCGGGTGGTAGACGGTATAGATATCGTCGTAAAGCGGGGAGAGATTGCCGGGTTGCTCGGCCCCAACGGCGCGGGCAAGACCACGACCTTTTATATGATTGTAGGCCTGATTTCCCCGGACAAGGGACGGATTATTTTCGACCAGGAGGATATTACCCGCCTGCCCATACATAAACGTTCGCGCCTGGGGATAGGTTATCTGGCGCAGGAGAGTTCGATATTCCGTCGTCTTAGCGTGCGGCAGAATATAATGGGTATATTGGAGACCCTGAATATCTCTCCCCGCGAGCGCAGCCGCCGCCTTAAAAGGCTGCTGCAGGAGCTGAACATCGCCCACCTGGCGGAAAAAAAGGCCTATATGCTTTCCGGAGGGGAACGTCGCCGGCTGGAGATAACCCGGGCCCTGGTTACCAACCCTTCCTTTATCTTGTTGGATGAGCCGTTTTCCGGCATAGACCCGATTGTCGTCCACGAGGCCCAGGAGATTATCAAGGGGCTAAAGGCCAAGGGCATAGGCATCTTGCTTACGGATCACAATGTGCGCGAGACACTTTCCATAACCGACAGGGCCTATTTGATTAGTGATGGGAGAATATTAATTAGCGGCACGGCCGAAGACCTGATTAACAACCCCCGGGCCAAGAAGATATACTTGGGGGAAAGGTTTAGGATGTGAGACAATGTCACTTTTTTGCCTGCGTTAATGAGACAAAAAGTGACATTGTCGGTTTTTGTCTCATTAACTTTAGGATGGAGGATGGGGGATGAAAAGAACTGTCAGGAAATTAAGTAATTGTCGTGTGGAGATGGCGCTTTGCGCCGACAAGGATACGGTTAAGAAAAAATACGACGAGGTCTATAAGCATATTGGGCAAAAGGCTAAGGTGCCTGGGTTTCGGCCGGGCAAGGTTCCCCGTAATATCTTAGAGCAAAGGTTTTTTCAGCAGGCGAGGAATGATGTCGTTGCCGGCCTGGTGGAAGAGGTATATTTTCGGGCATTGAAACAAGAAGGCATCGCGGCCGTAGGTTATCCCGAGATAAGCAATACGGAGATAAAAGATGGGGAATTGTCTTTTAATGCTGTGGTCGAGGTTGCCCCTGATGTGAAGATTAGGAAATACAGGGGGATAAAGGTCAAGAGGGGCAAGGCGGAGGTGACCCAGGAAAAGGTTACCCAGGTCTTGGAACAGATCAAAAAAGACAAAAAGGCCGAACGGCTGGACGATGACTTTGCCCGCAGCCTGGGATATCCTTCCCTGGGTAATTTAGAGGAGGTCGTGCGACAGCAGATCTTTTTGACGGCGTCGGAAAATGCCCGCCGCAGTTCCGAGAACCAGATAATTAAATCCCTGCTTGACAACAGCGAATTGCAGCTGCCCAATGGGCTGGTAGAACGGGAGTTTCGTAAAAGACAGGAGGCCCTGGAACAGCGGATTAAGCAAGACAGGGTGAGCGAGGACGTGGTAAAAGACAAAAAGAAAGAATGGGAAAAGGGCCTGCGCGTTGCCGCGGAGCGCGATCTTAAGGTTTATTTTATCCTGAACAAGATAGCCAAGATGGAGAATATCGAGATGGGAGAAGATGGCAATACGGCCAAGGTGGTAGAGTTCTTGTTGAAAGAGGCAGAGTGGGTGTGATGCGCGCCTGCGCATCTTTCGCAACACGGGAGGTGATATGTTTAGGAAAGATATTATGGGGTTGTTGATTTTGGGCTGTGTTGTATCGGCGGGGGTCTTTGCCGGTTCTCCTTTGTCGGCGCAGGAGGGCAATGTCGACCAGGCCTCCGCAGGAGAAAACAAGGGGCGGCCCAAAGACAGGGTTATTGCCGTTATCGGCGAAGATAAGGTGTATTTCTCCCAGGTGGAAAATATAGCCCGGGGGCTTAACCGTTTTTTGCGGGAGAATTTTCAGACCAGCAAATCCTGGCGCCTGGACTTTGTCCGTAAATATATCGCCGGTTTGGCATTGGCCCAACGGGCTCGGAGCGAGGGGTTGGATAAAGACCCGGATGTCTTGTCTGCGATAAGGCAGGCCGAGCGGGATATCCTTGCCAATAAGGTGTTGAGCCGTAGACTGGATAAAATTAATATTAACGAAGACGACCTACGCAAATATTATCTTGGCAATAAGGCAAGATATGCGATTAAAGAGCAGATAAAATTGAGCTACATCAAACTCCCCACGAAAAAGGCCGCAGATAAGATTATTGCCAGGATAAATAAAGGGTGGGAGTTCGAAAGGGCCGCGGGAAAACGCGCGGTGAAGGTTGGGCAATGGGTTTCCCGCGATGCGATGTTTATTCCGAGGTTGGAAAATGTCCCCACGGATAAACTAAACGCCCTTTTCGATTTAGGTATTGGGGGAACAAGTCAACCTATAGAAGTCTTGTCTTCTGTGGCCGAAGCTCGGGAGCAGAAGGCGAAAGCCAAGAGGCAAGGGGAGTTTTATATCTTCCATATCGACGAAAAGAAAGAGGGAAGAGACCGGCCATTTGAAGACGTGCGGCGGCAGATAGAGACAGAATATATTCGCAAGGCTAAATCCGACGCCATAAACGAGTTGATTCGAGAAACTTTCCGTCAGGAAAAGGTAGAAATATATCAGGATAAGGTTACGGAAGGGATGTAGCGCGCGCTATAACCGTTATTTTGTTATATTTTTCTGAATTATGCAATAATGGTGTGGGTTTTTTGATTGGGGGAGTGGCAGGCTGCCGCATAAGTTATGAGCAATCTCCCATTGTCTGTCGTTGTTAGGCTTGTTCGGTAAATTCAGAGGATTTTATTCTGGATTCTCCGCTTTCGCGGAGAATGACAAGGTAGCGGATGTATAGAGACTAATGTCACAATGTAGTAGGTTAAGTATGTTGGGGATATTTCGTTCGGTATTGTGGGGGGCGATTTTTGTCGTTGCGGTGGGGTTTTCTTGTTTGCCGGCCTATGCCCGTCAAGTAAATTATGAAAATTGGCAGAGGGTCTTGGACGCCTATGTGGATGAGAACGGGAGAGTGGATTATGCCAGGCTAAAGGATAATCGCGTAGACCTGGATGGCTTTGTTCGCCGGGAAATAGAAAGCGCGGTATTGGCCGATTTATCTCCGAACGCCCAAAAGGCTTTTTGGATAAACGCCTATAACGCGCTGACAATGCGCCTGGTAGTCGATAACTATTCTCCAAAATTAAAAAGTATTCGTTCCATAAATCAAGGACGTCCCTGGAAGGCAAAGATGAAGGTTGCTGGCCGCGAGACGACACTTCAAGACATCGAGGATAAAATATTGCGGCGCTGGAAGCCATTTGACCCGCGTATCCACTTTGCCATAAACTGCGCTTCTTTAGGTTGCCCTAAATTGCCGCGAAGATATTTCGACCCCCTGCGGATAGACAGGCAATTGGATGCCCAGGCAAAAATATTTATCAATGATCCGGAAAAGGTAAGATTTGACGGGGATAAAAATATTTTGTATTATTCTTCTATATTTGCTTGGTTTAAAAAAGACTTTTTGACCGTGTCTCCGGATTTATTATCCTATATTATTAAATATCTCGATACCCCATTCCGTTGGCATCTCCTCTCCTTAAAGCGCAGGGTTAAATTGAAAATGTTGGAATATGATTGGCGGTTGAATAAAAGATATTGAAAAATCCGTTAATATTGTATCGCCTTGCGTAATAATAGCCTGGCCTGCGTTAGCGAGGGTATTTTTTGGGCATCCTTAAAATGATTGCGATAAATAATGTTTCCAAAAATTACGGCGGGAAGGCGCTTTTTCGGAATATTTCTTTTGTTATTGGCCGTGGTGAGAAAATTGGGCTTATCGGCCCTAACGGAGTTGGGAAGAGTACGCTTTTTTCTATGATCCTTGGTGACCTGGAGCCTTCGACAGGGAATATACGTCTAAGCAAAGGCATTCGTATGGGTTATCTTCCTCAGGAGGCGAGTTTTTTATCGCGGCATACGGTTTTGTCGGAGCTGATGTATGGCGATGAGTTTATTGCCCGGCTGATACGGGAAAAGAAGGTATTGGAGGAAAAAAATGAGGCCGCCTCAAGGCGATATGGCGAGATATTGTATGAATTGGATGCGCGGGGATACTTTGAGTTGGAGCATAAGTCTAAAAAGGTCCTGGCGGGGCTGGGGTTTAAGCAGGTAGATTTTGCGCGTCCGATAACGCAGATGAGTGGGGGATGGCAGATGCGGGTGTTGTTGGCGAAATTACTTGTTTTTCATTACGATATTTTATTATTGGATGAGCCGACGAATTATTTAGATCTTAATGCCGCGCTTTGGTTCAAAAATTATCTTGCCGGATTCAAAAGAGGATTTGTTATGATTTCTCATGATCGGGCCTTTCTTGATGAGGTTACGAATTATACATTGGTTATAGAGAATGGTTCGGTGTTTAAGGTCAAAAGGAATTATGAGCATTATAAGAGAATAAGAGATGATAAATACGTTTCTCTTTTGAAGAAGTTTAAAGAGCAGGAGAAAAGGCGTAAACAACTGGAAAAATTTATCGCTCGTTTTCACGGGCAGCCGAATA
>JBHHYQ010000089.1:0-4822 GCA_046757595.1 Candidatus Omnitrophota bacterium | reverse complement strand
TACGGGCAAAAGACGGCTTATAAGCGTTCAGTTGGTAGCGCAAAGGTTGATAATTTTCCCATAACTTTTACATTCTATCTCCTGCCGCAATTATCTTAGACATAAATCCATATCCAGGTTCTTTTCTATTATCTCCGCCAATCTGTCGAACCTCCTGTCGGCATTGTCTTGCGCGCCGGGAAGACGATGCCGAAACGACCCCTTCAACCCCAAAACATAATCGAGGAAGCGGCCACGGAATGCCCGGTTGTCGAACAGGCCGTGGATATATGTCCCCCACACCCTTTTATCCCCGTCGGCCAGGCCGTCGGAGACGGCAACGGACCTTGCCCCCCGCCGGGTTATCCGGAATGCGGCCTTGCCGCCGCGGCAAAGACTCCGGCCGTGGTGTATCTCATAACCGCGGAGAGACCCCGGGCTATTATACAACAAATCCCGCGCCCGGACAAGATATGTTTTCTTGTCCTTATCCAACACCGTCTCCATCTTAAACAGCCCCAGGCCGCGGACCATTCCCTGCCGCGACTCTATGGCCCGGGGATCTTTCAAGACATCGCCCAACATCTGGAACCCGCCACAGACACCTATCAATATAGTGGATGACGGATGGCGGCGGATAGCGGATAGGATTTGTCCGGCCAGGCCCGATTGCCGCAAATAGCGCAGGTCGGCGACGGTATTTTTCGTTCCGGGAATAATTATAACATCCGCCCCGTCCAACTCTTGCGGGCGGCAAGCATAATAAAGCCGCACACCCGCCTCGCGCGCCAGGGCATCGAAGTCCGTAAAATTGGAGATATGCGGCAACTTGACAACGGCAATATTTATCGTAGTCTGTCCTGCGTCCTTTATCCTTCGCCCTTCGTTTTCCAGCGCCAAAGAATCCTCCTCGGCAATGCCCACATCCCGGATATAAGGCACAACCCCCAACACCTTCTTGCCGGTCTTTTTCTCCAGAAAGTTCAACCCTCCTTTAAGCAGCCTTTTATCCCCGCGGAATTTATTTATGATAAACCCCCTAACCATCTCCCGCTCCCGGCTGTCCAACAGCTCCATCGTCCCTACCAGCGAGGCATAGACGCCCCCCCTGTCGATATCCCCCACCAGGATAACCGCGGCCCGGGCATATTCGGCCATACGCATATTTACGATATCCCACTTCTTAAGGTTTACCTCCGCCGGGCTGCCCGCGCCCTCGATGATCACCAGGTCGTATTTCGCGGCCAGGCGATTATAACAGGCTGTGACCTTCCCGAATAGGCCCTCTTTGCGCCGATAATATTCCGCGGCGCTCATATTGGCCCAGGGCCGGCCGCAGACGATAACCTGAGAACGTCTGTCTCCGCAGGGTTTGAGCAATATCGGGTTCATATCGCAGGCAGGGGAGATGCCGCAGGCTGCGGCCTGCTCGGCCTGGGCCCGGCCTATCTCTTTGCCGTCGGCAGTGACAAAGGAATTAAGGGCCATATTCTGGGCCTTGAACGGGGCAACCCTATACCCCCGACGATAAAACACCCGGCACAAGGCGGCAACGATTATGCTCTTGCCCACCCCCGACGCCGTCCCGCAAACTTGAATTGCCTTGGCCATTTATTAATCTTCCATTAACCATTTGTTGAGTTACTTTAGTTTATTGAGTTTATTGAGTTTATTGAGTTACTTGAGTTTATTGATTGCTATCGAGGCTAAACCCTCAACGACTTTTCCAATTCGCAGAGCAACTTGATATTTTCCCTGCGCCTTTTGACCCCGAGGCGAAAGTAGCGGTTATCCAGTCCGCGGAAATTACTGCAATCGCGGATAAATATCCCCTGTTTCAACAACGCCTTGGTCAACCCCGGGGCGTCGTTTCTCTTGTCGGTAACCCGGCAGAGGATAAAGTTCGCCGCGGACTTATAGGCGGTCAGGCCCCTGATTGCGGATAGGCGGCGAAGGAGAAACTCGCGCTCTTTGATGACAAACCGCCGCGTCTTGCCTATGTAGGCAGTATCGTAAAGCGCGGCCCCTGCCGCCTGCTGGGAAAGGCAGTTTACCGCCCAGGGGAAACAAAAACGCCGCAACCTCCCAATCAATCTCCTGTGCCCGGCGATATAACCTATCCTCAGCCCGGCCAGGGCAAATAATTTGGTAAACGAGGAAATGACAAGAAGATGGCTATGCCTCGGGCAACGCCCGACCAGGGAAACACTGTCGGCCCCGGGCAAAAAATCCACGAATGCCTCATCCACGATCAACAAGACATCGTTTTTTTCGCACTGCCTAACCAGCTGCTCCAAGTCCTCCCGGCTCATAACCGTTCCGGTGGGATTATTGGGATTGCAGATAAAGATCGCGTCTATATCCGACGACAACCCGAAAACGCAACGGCCGCGATTGACCCTTACCGCCCGTTCGTATTCGCTGAATGTCGGCGCGGGGATAAATACGGATTTGCCCCCCAACAAACGGGCCACGATATAAATCCCCTCGATGGAACCATTGGTAATCAGGAGATTATCCGGGCTGATGTTTTTATATTGGGCCAGGCGCAGGATTAGGTCCCGCGAGTATGGTTGGGGATAACGCGACAGGCAATCCCGGCCCCGGCGCAACAATTCCTTGACCGCCGGCGGCGGGCCCAGGGGATTTATGCTTAGGCTGAAATCCAGGACCCCTTTCCTGTCTCCGCTATAGCCGCCATGGGAGTTTATTGAGTTACTTGAGTTTGTTGAGTTCATTGAGTTACTTGAGTTTGTTGAGTTCATTGAGTTTATTGAGTATTTCTGTGTTCCGAGTTTTGACCAAGCTATCGAGGCCAAGCGTCGATAGTAGAAACCGGCAACCGGACAACCGTTAATGAGACAAAAAGTGACATTGTCGGTTTTTGTCTCATTAACGGTTTGGCAGGGAAGGGAGGATACGATGTGTCTTCCCATTTCCGATTGAGTTTGTTGAATTTGTTGAGTTTATTGAGTTAAGAGGGTATATCCGGCCAGGGTGGCCAGCTCCGTAATCTCGCTTACCGCCCCGATATTATCCCCGGTGACCCCGCCGAAACGACGGCTGAACATCTTTGCCAGGCCCCAGGCCGCGGCCGCGGCAACAACGAACAACACCGTCCCCATAGCGCCGCAAGACAACAAGGCCAAGCCCAGGGCTATCCCCGAAGACAAAACAAACCTGCGGAGATTTGCCGCCCGGAAAAACACCCCGGCCTTGCCATTGTCCCGGGCATAGGAAAAGGCAAAGACCACCACTACCTGGGCCCAACGGCTCAATATCCCCGACACCAACAAACCAACGAATATATGCTGCGGCGATAACCCGGAAACCAGGGCGACCTTTGACAAGACAACGATAACCAAGGCCAAGACCCCCATCGCCCCTACCCGGCTTTCCCGCATTATCCTCAAACAACCTGCCCTGTCTTTATCGCTGGCCCAGGCGTCGAATGTATCGGCCAGGCCGTCTAAATGCGCCCCCCCGCTGATTATCGCAAGACAAGCAACCGCGGCCAGGGCGGCAAAATCAACGCCAAACCCCAAATACAAGATAAGCCCATAGGCCGCCGCAGACAACAGGCCGATTACCCCCCCGACCAGGGGAAAAAACAATGTCCCCCGTCCGGTTTCCTCCTCGCTGATATCAGGTTTCCCCAGGGGGATTATCGTAAGAAACCGCAATGCGGAAAAAAATAAGTTCATCTTCAAAAGCGAAAAGCGAAAAACACGAGCGAGAACCGCGGGGCACCCAGCCAGTGGCTGGGTCGGAGCACCGAGCACCGAGAAAGGAGCACCGAGCACCGAAATCAGTGACTGGTGACTCGGTGACCCGGTGACTCGGTGACCTTTTCTCTGTTGACTGGTGACTCGGTGACTCGGTGACCCGGTGACTCGGTGACCTTTTCTCTGTTGACTGGTGACTCGGTGACCTTTTTACTTGAAAGACCAAGGACCAAAGACCTTATGAGCGGAAAAGGATAAAGCTCCGCTCCCGTTTTCATCGATAATCTAGCTGCCGCGCGCTACCCCGGCATCTTTGAAACTGGCCATCCGCAACATTATCCGGACCCCGGCCTCGACCAGGCCCATAGCCAAAGCCGCGCCGGTGCCCTCGCCCAGACGCATATCCAGGTCCAGGAGCGGCCGCAGGCCGAGATAATCCAGGACAATTTTATGTCCCGGCTCCACAGAACGATGCGCGGCAATCATATATTGGGATGCCTTGGGCTGAAGAGAACAGGCCAAAAGCGCCGCGGCCGTAGAGATAAACCCGTCTATAACCACCGGCCGACGGTGACGGGCCGCGGCCAGGATAACCCCGCATAACCCGCCGATCTCAAACCCCCCCACCTTGGACAACACATCCAACCCATCCTGCCCATCCGGCCCGTTCAGAGACAAGGCCTGCTCTATCACCCCTAATTTACGCCCATAGACATCATCCGATATACCCGTGCCGCGGCCGGTCAACTCCCGCGCCGACCCGCCGGTAATCGCGCAGGCCACGGCGCTGGCCGCGGTGGTATTGGCAATGCCCATCTCCCCGGTGCCCACGATATCCAGGCCATTAACCAGCTCTTCCTCCACCAATTCAATGCCCGCCTCAATGGATCTTATCGCCTGCTCCTTAGTCATTGCCGGCCCTTTGACCATATTCTTCGTGCCCGAGGCTATTTTTCTGTTTTTGAAATTCTTTTCTGTCTTCTGTCTTCCATCCTCTACCCTCTGCCCTCTGCCCTCCTAGTATTTCCCCAAATACTTCTCGATCTCCCATCGGCTCACCATCGCCGAATACTCCAGCCACTCCTGCCGCTTCGCTTCCACGAATCGCTGGTAGATGT
>JBHHYQ010000088.1:0-4829 GCA_046757595.1 Candidatus Omnitrophota bacterium | reverse complement strand
TCCGGCAGGCATCATATTCTTTGCGATAGCCATCGAGTTTAGTTTGGCAGGCATCATACTTCCTGCGGTAATCATCGCGCTGCCTGTCCTGGGGCGCCTTTTGGCTGCGCAGGCGCTTCAATGCCCCGGCCAGGATATAGTTTTCCCTCTTCAAAGAACCTATCTTTTTCAGGCTTCGGCTCAGTTCCTGCAGCAAAATATCGTGGCTATGCCCCAGCTTATTCAAAACGCTGTCTTCATAATTATCGTCGGCATACCCCCGGCCGAAACCCCCGGCCAAACCGCAGACAAGGATAAAAACAACAACGCCCCGAACAATATTACCTGCAATCTTTCTCTCCCTATCCCCCATTTTACAAGACCTCTCCCTTAAATAAACCCATGGTTTAATAGTTAAGTTGACATCTGCGGTTCAACCGCAGATGTCAACTTAACTAAGGCTCTTTAGCGGATGTTTATGTCATCTTTTTTCTGCGGCGGGCGCATTGGCAATAATTCCTTGTCTTTAAAAGAAATCGCGCCAGCCGATAAATCGCGTATCTGTTTCATCAATTCCAGCTGCATCCTTTCTTTCTTGGTCAACTCCCCTTCGCCCACCAAGTGAGGGGTTATAAAGATAACCAGCTCGGTCTCGGTTATGGAATTATCTTTGGAACGGAACAAGCGCCCCAATACCGGGATGTCTCCTAAGACAGGGATCTTGACCACGGTATCCGTGACATCCCTTCTTCTCAACCCGCCCATAACTATAGTCTCGCCGTCTTTAACCAAGACATTCGTCGATGCCTTACGCATATCCACGATAGGCACGCCCCCGGACGAACCGGTCTTTACGCTGTGTTCCGTGCTTATCTCCATTGAGATAAACTTGTCTTTGGTAATATGCGGGGTGGCAATAAGTTTTATTCCGATATCCTTAAACGAGGTTGCCGTCATCGGCTGATCCTGCGTCCCGGTCTGGGTCGCGGCCGTATAGGGCTCCTGGGTAATTATGTCTATACTCGCCGACAGGTTATCCAATGTCACGACCCGAGGATTGGCCAATATCTTGGATTTCGTATTCTTCATTATCGACTGCAGGGTGAGATTCAAGTCCGCCCCGCTAAAGATAGTTTTACCCCATTTGAATGTAGACGCGCCCGATAGGGACAAAACATTGCTATCACCTTTCCACTTGGGCTCATTCCCGCCCTCCCGGACATCGGCAAACAACGTCTCCACGACCCCCCATTTAAACTCGTCGGTCAACTTCACATCCACGACCATAGTCTCGATTAACACCTGCGGGGTGCGGATGTCCAGCTTCGTGGCCACATCCTTTATATCCTTTATCTTGTCTTTGATATCCGTAATCACCAGGCTGTTGGTGCGCTCGTCTATATTTATCACCCCGCGGCTGCTCAAAATCGGGGTCAGCGTCTTGCGGATAGTGTTGACATCGACGAAATTAAGACGAATGATCTCCGTATCCAGCAGCCCGCTTTCTTCCTGCATACGGCGTTTATCCAATGTAGTAATAATGATAAAGTTGCTCTTCTCCACATAGGCCAGATTGTAGGTGTCCAGTATCACCTCCAACGCCGTGCGCCAGTCCACACCAGACATCCTCATCGTAATATTGGCCTGGACATCGGAGCTGACGATAATATTGACCCCGCTCAAGGCAGAAAAGGCCCGGGCCACATCTTTTATGTCTACATCTTTATAATCCAGGCTCAGCAGCCCGGAACCATCCTGCTCTACGGCCCCATCCTGCTTTAGCTCGTCAAGGGCAAGGCAATAAACAGGAAACGAGAAAAGGCAAACAGCAAGAATAATAAGACATAGAGAGAGACGGAAAGTAACCATCATTTTCCCCGGGCCTCTCTGTTTTGCGACAGACGTATCTTATTTGACATCTTGTTTCTCCCCAAACGGCAGCCTTATGCTCTGCCCGCGATAGTTGAACGTAGCCCCCTGCCCGTCTATCAGCTCTACCTTGGCCCCCTTCAAGGTATCGCCTTTTTCGATGATTTCTCCGTCGATAATCGCCACGGCATTGCCATCCTCCATCATTATCCCTTCGATATCCATCGGCGGCAGGGATATCTTTTCTTCCTTGGGCGACTCCTCCTTCTTTTCCTTGCGATACTTTTCCCGGGCGATGTCGATAATCGAAACAAAAGGATCCCTCATCCCTTTGCCCATGCCATCCCGGGGGATACTTTGCGCCGTCACCGCGCCCGTTAATATAATATTAGCAAAATTAACAAAAAATACAAGAAATATTATTTTTTTCATCCTTGCCCCTCTCCCCAACCGCTCAATCTGCGCTGAAGATGCTCAGGACCATTTTTACGTTATGCTTGTATATATCGTCGTTGCTCTTTTCTATATCCAGCTCATCCAACATAAAAAACTTGTCCGAACGCTCAAGGCGGGAAAGAAAAGCGATCAGCTCCCGATAACCAATCTTCATCGTAATATCGATTGAGCTGCGAAACATTATGTTGTCGGATTTGTCCTTTTTTTCCACCTTGCGGCCATCGAGGCCAAGCGCCTCCAACTTCGTCCTGGGCTTTATGGATATAAAATCCACGGACAACTGCCGGGCGATATAAGTGAGCTTTTCCAAAAATACGCCGATACCCTCATCCCAGAACAATCTTTCTTTGCCGCGGGCTATCTTCTTCTTAATCCCGGCAATCCTGGCCTCCATCTTATCGTGTTCCCGCTGATAGGCCCGCTCATCAAAAACGATCTCTCGCCCTGTTCTAATCTTTACAGTCACATCCCAAATCTCCCGAACCAGGGGGCCAAAAACAAAATAGGCCGCGGTAACCATCGCCAACCCCAGGGCGACAAATATACCCAAGATCAAATACCTTTGCCCGGTTATATTCTTTTCATCGTTTAAAAGCATTATTTATCCTTAATCGACAGCCTCAACTCCAGGGCCATTATGTCTATGCCGTCTTTCTTTGCCCCCCGCGCCTCGGCAATGGAGAGATCATCAAAATCGGAAAAAAACTCCCGATCTCGCTTTAACTTATTCACGAACCGGCTCAACAGGCCTATAGGAGGGCGGTTACCGTCTGCGGCGCCCACATTCGGCGAAGACACAAGCCCGGCCTTTATGGACAAGAGATCATTTTCTTTGTCTCCGTTATGCCCTTTTTTAAACGACAACTTCGTCAGCCAGACCTCTTCGGGGATAATTCGGCTAATCTGAACGAGTTTCTGCGACCACTCGATGCCCCTATTCAGGTAGACATCGATATTGCCCAGGTCGCGAATAAGCCGCCTATGTTCTGCCTTAAGATCTTCGATGCTTTTGGACAACAGATCGGATTCTTTCACCCGGGCCATAATCTTATCCAGAGACTTCTGCTGCCACGTCAATACCCAGCGCAGGCCAAAACCGGCCCCCACCAAAAGCGCGACCATTACCGCAAGGCCCACGGCCATACGGCGGATAAAAACAACTATCTCCCGCCTTATCCCCCCGGGAACCAAATCCCCGGGCAAAAGATTAACTCGTTGCATTGTTAGTTGTTAGTGTACTGTGAAATAAATTTCTAACGGAATCTATCGATGATAAATTTTTATCCTCACACTACCCGCTAATGAGACAAAAACCGACATTGTCGGTTTTTGTCTCATTAAGCAGGACATTAATCTGTCTAATTATCACTAAATCCCACCTCCAACCACTTGTTCCCGTTCCAGATTAAGGTCAGGGTATCCCCGGCGCCTAAGATGCGGTTTGCCGTCAGATTAACATTACTGCTGCTGTCCTTAATAGTAACCGTATGTGTATCATCCGTCCCCTGCAATATCAGGATATCGCCCGCGGCCTTGCCGTTGACAATCCCCGCGTCTATATTATTACTAAATGACTTAAGGGCAATATAGGTTCTCGGGCTGGTTCCAGGGTCGATATTATCACCGCCATTTAGAATTAACACCGATGGGTTGCGCTCCAGGGTCAGCTTTTCCTTGCCGGTATACTGCGTCCCCTGCCCCTTATCCCGGATGCGCCGGTCGTAAGGAGTAGAAGCGTTAGTATCGATATATCCCGGCCCATCGATGTAGTTGGCAACGAGATAGCTGTCGTTACAGTTAGCGTTATTGATATTTATCCCGTATCCTGAGCCGCGAGAATCATAGATACGGTTTGCGGAGATAAAATTGTTGTCGGAATCTCTGATTACCTTTATCCCGCTATAGTTATTATTGTCCCCATTGTCATAAACGATATTCTGGTTAATTACATTACTGTCTGAGCCTCCCCTAATCACAATGCCATTTTTTTCATTGCCGGAGATATTATTTGCGCCAACAATATTCATATCGCTGTTTTTCAGGATAATCCCCTGCTTTTTGCCGTCCTGTATTTGGTTGGCGGTTATCTGATTATTGTCGGGGGAGTTTTCCAGATATACCCCGGCGCGTTTTGCCTGCAGGATGTAATTGCCGGAGATGATGTTGTTACTGGCTGCGCTAAGCGAGATGCCGTCCTGGAAGCGAAAAGTTCCATCCTGAGGATCATTGTCCTGAATGTTATTGTCGACAATGATGTTGTTGTCCGATCTAATCTTAATCATCGGAACATTCATTGAAATCCCAGCGACAAAGATATTATCCTGGATAGAATTATTGGGGCAATTTGAATTTACCCGGATAGCGATGTCTTTGTTATCGACAAAATATCCGGAAGATATTATATTGTTTTGGGAACTAGCTTTCAAGATAATTGCTCTCTTTTCAACCCCTTTTACCACCAACCGGGCAAGCTGGCACCAAGAAGCGTTTGCAAGGGATATCCCCCGGCTGTTGCTTGCGTTATC
>JBHHYQ010000087.1:0-4874 GCA_046757595.1 Candidatus Omnitrophota bacterium | reverse complement strand
GTTGCGGGTCTCTCTGGCCGCGGTTAAGGCTATGGCCCTTGGTTGGGGAAAGAAGGCGGTTTGCGGTCTGGCCAGTCTGGATATTATTGCCCACGGCGTAAATAAAGACGGACGCATTTCGGTTATACTGGATGCGCGGCGGGGGAATGTCTATGCCGCGGATTACGATAATCGGGCCGGGCGGATTCTTCGCATTGGCAGTTATCGCCTGGTAAGTTTCGAACGTTGGCTTAAAGATATTTTTGTTACGGCTTCAAGGCAAAAGATATTTGTCGCTGGAGATGGGTTGAGGATTTATGCCGATAGGCTTTACGGCCGGGATAACATCGTTTGCCTCTCGGAAAAATATTGGTTTCCCCGTCCGGAAGAATTTTTGTCTTTAGCCGGCGAGGATATTGCCTGTAGGCAGGATTTTATTCGGAATGTCGCAGCAATTACCCCGATATACCTTTATTCTAAGGAGTGTCAAATAAAATAACGGCAGGGACGCAAAAACAAAATATTGTCGTCATCATAATGGGTATTGACATAATATGCCCTGTCTGTTACAATTAAGATAGCGGCATAATATGATAATTAAAATCACCATCGCCTGTTTTGCCGGAGGATAACGGAAGACGCTTGCCGGTTATGGCTTTCAGGTATGCGCTCGATAATTGCTTTATTTGTCGTAATATGTGTTGGAATAATAGGATTGTGGGGTTATGCTTATGCCTCATTCAAGTGGTTCCCTTTTAATCGCGAGGATGCATTAGAGGAATGGGAAGAAAAAATATTCCGGAATAAAGTCCTTTATCGCGTCGAAACGGAACTGGAGGGAGGGTATCTTTTAGCCAAAAGCAATAGGGCTTGTTCCGGGTTAATCTATCGGCTTAGGTTTTATCCGAAAAAGGCCCCGATGATTAGTTGGAAGTGGAAGGTAAATAAATTTCCCGCAAAGAATAATGCCGACAGCGACGGTGGCTGGATAGAAAAAGATGACTATGCCGCGCGGGTCTATGTAATATTTCCCAGTTGGTATTTTATGCATATTCGAACTATCGAATATGTCTGGGATGAACGGAATTCTGCAGAAACGATAATGACCAGCCCTTATTTTTCCAATATTAAGATGATTGTTGTCGAGTCGGGCAGAGAAAATATTGGCCAGTGGGTTAAAGAAGAACGTAATATCTACGATGATTACAAAAAGGCCTTTGGCCGTCCGCCCAGGGGTTATGTCGGAGCGATTGCCCTAATGACCGATACGGATAATACGCTTTCTACGGCCGAGGCTTTATATAAGGACATAAGGGTGGGGTATAGGCAAAATTCCAAATTCCAAATTCCAAATTCCAAACAGACCCAAAATCCAAATTTACAATAAACAAAATGCCTAAAATAAATAATCGACGCCGTAGGTTTTTTAGCAACAGCCTGCAGCGAGAGCTTTTCTTTTTGGTGCTGGCTGCGGCGATAATCCCGGCGGTTATCGTGGGCATAGGGCTTTATTATCTCATCTTTAATATTATCGCCGGGGAATTTATGCTTCCGGAGATTATCGCCTATAATATCATCCCGGCGGCGAAAAAGGTGGCCTTTGTTTTGATTGTTCTTGCCCCATTATCTATCCTGATTATTTCTGTTATCGCCCACAGGGCGTCTTACCGTATGGTCGGCCCGTTTGATCGCATATTAAGGGAGATGGATGAATATATCCAGGGCCGGCGGAAATCGCCGATAATTTTAAGGAAAAAGGATAAGTTTCAACCTCTGGTAGAGAGGATTAACAAGATCTGTAATTATTGATTAGGGGGGGATTTCCAATGTTTACTTTGACCAAATTGAAACAGGAAAAGGAATTCATTGCAGATATGGGAGAGATAATCGATACCTTCAAGGTGGCGGCGTTAATCCAGTTCCGTATTTTTCAGGGGCGGAAACATACGGATAATAATTTTTTGGAAGAGCTGGAACGTTGTTTCGATTTGCTGCGCCTGTTTCCGTCGAAAGACAAAAAAACATCTTCTTCTTTGAGCCAGCGGACGATTGTGGCCATAACATCCGATGAGGGATTTTTGGGTGAGTTGAACACGTTAATTATCAACGCCGCCTTAGACAGACGTTCGTCTGCGGAAGACCGAATTATCGTGTTGGGGGATGTTGGGGCAAGATATATGGAAAACATAAAGCAACCTTTTGTTTATTTTTCCGGGGTGTCCGATGACTTGGATTATGGTTATGTAGAGCGTCTGCGCCGTTATCTGTTATCCGGTTTCGATGAGCATTTTGCTGCCCTGGATGTGGTCTATCCGCGCTTTATTTCTTTAACCGAACAAAGGATAACGACAATTCATCTTTTGCCTTACAGCCCGGAAGCAGGGCGCTCATCAACCGGGATACGTCGGGAGGAGATTATGTTTGGTTCCTCTTTGAAGAATCTGATCCGTTCGATTGAGGGGTTGTTGTTGGGGTTTAGGTTGTCGGAGATCTTTAGTTCGGCAAAACAATCGGAATATGCGGCGCGGATTATGCATTTGGAGGGGAGCAGCGAAGAGATATCCCATTTGCGGCAGAGGCTCAATCTTAGTTATTTTAAACAGGTGCATAGTTTAAGCGACAAGAGCATTAGGGAGATTTCCGCGG
Organism: Candidatus Omnitrophota bacterium; assembly: GCA_046757595.1. Taxonomy (GTDB): domain Bacteria; phylum Omnitrophota; class Gorgyraeia; order Ghiorseimicrobiales; family Ghiorseimicrobiaceae; genus JBHHYQ01. The sequence goes on along the minus strand of JBHHYQ010000087.1, from coordinate 2,249 downwards.
CTAAGGTTATGTTGCGAAAGGGTAACGTTCGGTATCGAAATGTCTAAACAGGGGAATGTGGTTGCGGTTTATGGTTCCGTGGTGGATGTTCAGTTTGGGCAGGACGTAACCTTGCCGGCAATTTCTGATATTCTCAGGGTTATGTCCTCCGCAGGCAAGGATATTGTTTTGGAGGTGGCGGAGCATTATTATCCCGGGATATGCCGGTGCATCGCCCTGACTTCTACGATTGGCTTAAAGAGGAATTGTCTGTGTCGGGCTACGGGAGAAACATTGTCTATTCCCGTAGGAGACCATCTTTATGGCCGGGTGATGAATATTCTCGGCAGGTCCATAGACGGTAAAGGGGAGATTGGCAGTTCGCAGGATATGGTTCCCCGCGCAAAGAAAGATCTTTCCAAAACGGGATTATTTAGCGAGGGTAGGGGGATTAGGTTCGAGGTTATGGAAACGGGGATTAAGTTTATAGATTTATTGTTTCCGTTGATTAAAGGATCCAAGACGGGGATATTAGGCGGGGCGGCTTTAGGCAAGACGATATTAATACTGGAGGTAATCCATAATATAATCACCCGCGAGCGTCGCACCTGTGTGTTTGCCGGGATAGGCGAGCGTATTCGGGAAGGCAATGAGTTGTATAATGAATTGATAAACCGAGATCTGCTTAAGCGTTCGGTGCTTGTTTTTGGCCAGATGAATGAGTCTCCCGGGGCGAGGTTCAAGGCTGGGCAGATAGGGGCCAGCCTGGCCGAAGGTTTTTTGGAAAAAGGTGAGGATGTATTGTTTTTTGTGGATAATGTATTCCGTTTCGCTCAGGCCGGGGCGGAGTTGTCGGCGTTGCTGGGAAGGATACCTTCGGAGACGGGGTATCAACCTACTTTAACCGGCGAGATCAGCGAGTTTCATGAGAAGATACGCTCTCAGGAGAATGCATCGATCACCTCCGTAGAGGCGGTTTATGTTCCTGCCGATGATATCAGCGATCCGGCAGTGGTGGTGATATTTTCCCATCTCGATTCGATTATCGTGCTTTCCCGTGATTATGTTCAGCGCGGCCTATACCCGGCTATTGATCCTTTGCAGTCCAGTAGCGGGTTTATCGATGCCCGGCTTATCGGAACCAGGCATTTCGATGTCGCCCAGGAGGTAATAAAATATTTCCAGAGATATCAGGATTTGGCCAGGATAGTCTCGATTATCGGCAAGGAAGAGCTGTCCAAACAGGAACGGATTATTTTCGACCGGGCGAGAAAGTTGCAGAATTTTCTTACCCAGCCGTTTTTCGTCGCCCAGTCTTATACCGGGAAAGAAGGGGTGTATATCCCGCTTGAGGATACGATTGTCGGTTGTCAAAAGATTATCTCCGGGAAGATGGATGGTGTCCCGGAGGAGAAGTTTTATATGATCGGGGCGATAGAGTAGTTTGTTGAGTTTATAGAGTTTGTTGAGTTGCTTGTTTGTGTTTCGGGACTGTTGTCTCGAAGCACGGGAACAACTCAATAACTCAATAACTCAACAAACTCAAGTAACTCAAGTAACTCCGAACGAAGTGAGGGGCGAATGGCAAAGATTGGAGAAATCTTGGTTGAGAAGGGCCTGGTTAGCCGTGGTGACTTAAAGCGGGCAATAGAGGAGAGTAAAAAAAGCGGCGAGGTCCTGGGCAAGACTTTATTGCGACTTAAGTTTATAGAAGAAGGAAGGTTTCTCGAGGCCCTGGGAGAACAGCTGGGCATGGATTTTTATCATAGTTTGAGCAATATCGTTGTCGCCAGAGAGACCATCGATGCCGTGCCGGTAAAATTAGTTTGGCACTATAAATTTATGCCGTTAAAAATCGAAGGCAAGAAACTTATCGTGGCCGTATCCGATCCGATGGCGATATGGTTTGTCGACGACCTTAAGCTGCAATTGGGATACGATATCGAACGCGTCCTGGCCACGGAAAAAGAGATCTCCCAGGCAATACGGAAATATTACGGCTTTGGCGCCGAGACCGTAGAACAGATCCTTTCTCAGGGGACATTGGCGGAAAAACAACGCGGCCGGGAAGAACAGGAAAGTAAAGAAGAGAACATTCAGGAAGGACAGGAGGATGCTTCGGTAATCAATCTGGTCAACCAAATTCTCTCCGAGGCGATATCGGCGCGGGCCACGGATATCCATATCGAGCCCTATCGCGACAAGGTGCGCGTGCGCTATCGTATCGACGGGATGCTTTATGATATGAATGTCCCGGAACAAATCAGGTA
>JBHHYQ010000086.1:0-4921 GCA_046757595.1 Candidatus Omnitrophota bacterium | reverse complement strand
ACCAGATGATAAGGCATAAGTTCCAGGGTAAGATAGATCATCGCGGCGTAATTGCCCAGATGCAGAAAGCGGCCAGGCGCGCCAGGGAATTGGGGGCCGAGAGTATAGGAGTAAATGCCGAAGACGCCTCGCGCACCCGGATGGAGTATCTTATGGAATTTTGTCGCGCAGCCAAGGATGCCGGGGCCGACCGGGTGCGTTATTGCGATACATTGGGTTGCGACACCCCTTACACTATATATGAAAGGATGCATACCCTGGCCAAAGAAGTGCAGCTGCCTTTGGAGGTGCATTGTCATAATGACCTGGGCATCGTGGTGGCCAATTCCATCTGCGGGGCCAGGGCGGTATTGGACGCCGGGATGGACGCCTATATAAATACCTGTGTCAATGGTATGGGCGAGCGGGCAGGGAACGCCGATTTGGTGAGTGTTATCCTGGCGATAAAATACGGCAAGGGGTTCAGGAATAAGTATTTCCTGGACGAGGCTATCGATTTAAAGGTCGCCTGGCGGATTTGCAAGTATGCCTCTTATGCCTTTGGCGTGCCTATCCCCATAAACCAGCCGGGTATCGGGTCCAACGCCTTTGCCCACGAAAGCGGCATTCATGCCGACGGGGCGCTCAAAGACCGACGCAATTACGAGTTGTATGATTTCGAGGAGTTGGGGCGGGGCGAACCGGAGATTGTCGAGACCGGCAGGAAGATTACCGCGGGCGAATATACGGGCATCAAGGGTTTCCGCAATGTATTCGAGAAGATGGAGGTAGAGTTCAGGAATAAGCCGGAGGCGACGCGGATATTGGATTTGGTACGTTATGCCAATGTGCACAACCAAAAGCCGTTGACCGAAGATGAGCTTTTGTTCATCGGAAGGCATCCGGAGATTGCCCGGAAGATATTTAGTATGGAACCGTAGACGTTGGTGTCATGCCCGAATGTTTTTATCGGGCATCCATTTTCGGGGCATGGTCGACGGAGATGGACGGGATGTAAAGCCGATAGTCCCAAAGCGCAAAACTTGTGACCTGTGGTTTTTATTTTCCGTATTCTGTTCTCTGTTCTCTGTTTTTTTGTCATCTGTCTTTATAGACCACAATGAACACTACTTTAATAGGCCTGCAATGGGGGGATGAGGGTAAGGGCAAGATCGTGGATATATTGTCGGCGCAGGCAGACTATATCGTCCGCTATCAGGGGGGGAATAATGCCGGCCATACCGTGGTGGTCGAGGGCAGAGAGTTTATCTTTCATCTTTTGCCATCGGGGATTTTGTATCCCGGAAAGGTATGTGTTATCGCCAACGGCGTGGTTGTCGACCCTCGTTCTCTGCTGGTGGAGATGGCTTCTCTGCGTCGGGCGGGCATAAGGCTCAGTCGCCGCAACCTGAAGATATCTCGTCTTTGCCATATAATTATGCCTTATCATCGCATCCTGGATAAACTGCGCGAGGGCAAGCGCCGACATAAGATCGGCACGACCGGACGGGGCATCGGTCCTTGTTATGCCGATAAGGTCGCCCGTTGCGGGATTAGGGCCGCAGACTTAATCAACCCCGCTGTGTTTCGAGAAAAGCTCCGTGATAACCTGCGGGAGAAGAACGAGGTCTTTCGTAAGGTTTACGGGCATCCCGGTTTTCGCTTTGCGGATATATGCGGGGAATATCTTGATTATGGCTGCGAGATGTCTTCTTTTCTGGCCGATACCGCGGATTTATTGCAGCGGGCCATGGCCGGAAAAAGGCCGGTGCTTTTCGAAGGGGCCCAGGGGACGTTATTGGATATCGATTTTGGCAGTTATCCTTTTGTTACCTCTTCTTGTACTACGGCCGGGGGGGCAAGCAGTGGATGTGGGTTGCCGCCTTTTGTCTCGGGTCGGGTTATCGGCGTCCTTAAGGCCTATGCTACGCGCGTAGGAGAAGGACCGTTTCCTACGGAGATTAAAGGAAGGGTTTCCCGGCTTATTCGGGAAAAGGGGCGGGAATTTGGGGCGACTACGGGGCGGCCGCGACGTTGCGGTTGGTTCGACGCGGTCTCGGCCGCGTATGCCGTCCGCCTGAACGGGGCGCGGGAGGTGGCGATAACCAAGATGGATGTCTTAAGCGGCCTGCGGGAGATTCCGGTCTGCGTGGCCTATAAGTATAAGGGCAGGAATTTTACTTCCTTTCCCGACGACGAGGAGGCGCTGGCTGGGGCCCGGCCGGTTTACCGCATATTTAAAGGGTGGCAGGAGGATATAAGTGAAATACGCAAACGCGCCGGCTTACCCAAAAATGCGCGCAATTACCTTTTGGGGCTGGAGGGCTGTATCGCGGCAAAGATTGCCATTATATCCCTGGGTTCGCAACGTTTGCAGACGATATCGGCCCCATCCTTGTTGTCGGGCGCTCGGCAGAAAATACCGGGAGGAACAGGAAAATGAAACGAATTTTGATTATTGACGATGAGCCAGAATTGGGGGAATATCTTTGTCGTTTCCTGAAACGTAAGGGCTTAGAGGCGTTCAAGGCCGAAGACGGCGAGGACGGCATAAGGATTTATCGTAAGCATAGCCCCGATTGCGTATTTTTGGATTACCGTTTGCCCAAGATGGACGGAATAGGCGTATTGAAGCAGATAAGGCAAATAAATCCCGATGCCGAGGTCTATTTTATTACCGGAGAACATGATGTGGATTTTTATAAGCAACTAACTTCGTCCGGGGCCAAGGGGTGTCTCACTAAACCAATAAGCGCGAAGGACGTGCTTAAGATACTGGGGATGTAGCATTTTAGTGATTCCACATTGTCACAGGTGAATTGGTAAAATGTTAATCGAATACATTGTCACATAAGTTATGGATAATCCTTTATTCTCTGAATTGCCGATTTACTCGGGTAATTCAGAGAATTTTATCCTGGATTTTCCGCTTTCACGGAGAATGACAAGGCATAGGATGCATAGAAACTAATGTGACAGCGCGCGAATATGGCAATAAATAAAACATTGCATCTTGCGCGGGATATCTGCGACAACGTGGTTTCTCATTGCCAAAGATGTTACCCTAAAGAGGCATGCGGGATTGTGGGCGGGAGGGGCAACAAGGGAGAGATTGTTTATGCCTTAGAGAATGTATCCGATAGCCCCAGGCTTTGTTACTTCATCGACCCGCGCGAGCAATTGCGGGTATTCAAGGACCTGCGCGGCCGCGGCCTTGCCCCGCTGGCGATTTATCACTCTCATACAGGCAGCCCGGCCTATCCCTCGTCTCGCGACATCGAGCTGGCCTTTTATCCCGAGAGTTTTTATGTTATCGTCTCGTTACAGGATAAAGATCAGCCGCAACTGCGTGCCTTCAGAATCGTCGAAGGAAAAATAGAGGAGAGCGAAATTAAGGGAACGGAAGACACATCATGCCCCATTAAGGGACTAAAAGTAAGCTAAAATAAGACCGAAGACCAAAAACGTTAATGAGACAAAAACCGACAATGTCACTTTTTGTCTCATTAACGTTTTTGGCAGGGAGGGGGGTATGATGTGTCTTCCTGTTTTCAAGGAGAGCGAAATTAGATATTGAAATCTTTGGAGATTGGTGTTACAATAATGATATGATCACGATTACGGTTAATGGGAAACGGGAAGATTTGGATAAGGAGATGCCTGTAGGGGAGATGTTGCGTTCAAGAAACATCCGTCCCGAGGTGGTTACCGTGGAGCTGAACGATAATATCCTTAAGCGGGAAGAGTTCGGCCGGCAGATAATCAAAGACGGAGATAGGTTGGAGTTTGTGTATTTTATGGGAGGTGGTTCGGCTCACTTCGTTCGCTCACCATTTTTGAGTCGAACCATCCTGAGCGTATGAACATCATTGACTTAATCGGTAATATCCCTTTGGTACGGTTGGGGCGGGTTGTTCCCGACGGCAGCGCTGAGGTCTGGGCTAAGGTGGAGGCGTTCAATCCCGGCGGTTCGGTAAAGGACCGGATCTGCCTTTCGATGGTAGAAGACGCCGAAGGTAAGGGCCGGCTTAAGCCGGGGGCGGTGATTATCGAACCGACCAGCGGCAATACCGGCATTGGCCTGGCAATGATCGGCGCGGTAAAGGGATACCGGGTCATCCTTACGATGCCGGAGACGATGAGCCTGGAGCGACGTTATATCCTACGTTCCTACGGGGCAGAGATAGTGTTGACCCCGGGTATCGAGGGGATGCGCGGGGCAATAGACAAGGCCGACGAACTGGCGGCGCAGACAGCAGGGGCATTTATCCCCCGGCAATTCAGCAATCCCGCCAATCCCGCGGTCCATCGCCGCGCAACCGGGCCGGAGATATGGCAGCAGGCCCAGGGCAAGATAGATGTATTCGTCGCCGGTGTGGGCACCGGGGGGACGATAACCGGCGCCGGGGAGTATCTTAAGGAGAAGAATCCCTGCCTGCGCATTATTGCCGTAGAGCCTCAGGGCTCTCCCGTGCTTTCCGGAGGCAAGGCCGGGCCGCACAAGATACAGGGTATCGGCGCGGGGTTTGTCCCCGAGGTGCTGAACCGCGAGATTATCGATGAGGTCATCGCTGTATCCGACGAGGACGCATTTAAGATGAGCAAGCGCCTGGCGCGCGAGGAGGGGGTGTTCGTGGGCATATCCTCCGGGGCCGCGGCCTTTGCTGCCCGGGATGTTGCGGCAAAGGCCGGCCGGGGCAAACGCGTGGTCACGGTCTTGCCGGATACGGGAGAGAGATATTTTAGTATGGAGGAGTATTTTGGGGGATAGTATTATTTTCGTCGTGCGTATTGCGTATTGCGTCGTGCGTATTGCGTAAAAAAACAGCAATATAATTAGTCCCCGAAGGGAACTAATTATATTGAAAAATTGCCTGCCGCAGGCAGGCAATACGCAATACGCAATACGAATATTATGTTCTGCCTTCCGCAAGAGGTAAAA
>JBHHYQ010000085.1:0-4942 GCA_046757595.1 Candidatus Omnitrophota bacterium | reverse complement strand
TTCAGCTTGCAGATACCACGGTTGAGCACGATATCTTTTTTGTAGATAGGCTACAGAAGGAATCATCAACGGCACAGCCTGCCTCTGCATATTAGATCCCATTAGGGCGCGGTTGGCATCATCATGTTCCAAGAACGGAATTAATGAAGCGGCAACAGATACCAATTGCTTGGGAGAAACATCCATGTATTCTATTTTATCAGGAGGCATCAGGGGGAAATCGCCTTTGTAGCGGCAGGAAACATCCTTATCTACAAAATAACCATTACTATCCAACGTGGCATTAGCCTGAGCAATCACCCTATTCTCTTCAATATCAGCGGTAAGATGTTCGATACGTTGTGTAACACGGCCATTTTCCACCTTACGATAAGGCGTTTCCAACAGGCCTAACTCATTAACCCGGGAAAAACAACTTAATGAAGCAATAAGGCCGATATTAGGGCCTTCGGGGGTTTCTATAGGACAGATACGTCCATAATGAGATGGGTGAACATCCCGCACCTCGAAACCGGCCCTCTCTCGCGACAAGCCACCGGGGCCTAAGGCGCTCAATCTTCTTTTATGAGTGGTCTCGGCGAGGGGATTAATCTGATCCATAAACTGAGACAGCTGGCTGCGTCCAAAGAAATCCTTGATCTGCGCCGACAGAAGCTTAGAATTAACTAAATGATAAACCATCAAATTCTCAAAATCCCCCAAAACCAACAATCGTTCATGTATAGAGCGCTCCAGGCGAGTCAAGCCGATCTTAATCTGATTCTGCACCAGCTCCCCAACACTTTTGACCCGCCGGTTGGCCAAATGATCGATATCATCGATATGGCCATTGCCATCTTTAAGCCCTATTAGATATTTGATAACGTTAATCACCGTATCCACATCCAATATCCGCCTTTCCAACGGAGTGTCCAGCCCCAATTTACGATTGATAACAAATCTTCCCGCCCGTTCCAGGCTATAACGTCGGGGATCGAAAAACATCCGATAAAATAAATTTTCGGCCGACTCCAGAGTAACCGGCTCGCCCGGCCGCATTTTGCGATAAAAATCCACCAGGGCATCCTGCTTATCATGTGTAGAATCTCTTTTCAGGGTATTGGTTATTTCCGGGACATCTCCGTCAAACCCCTGAATAATCAAATCATTGGAAGAATACCCCATAATGCGTAATATTTGCGTTGCCGGAAAACTCTTCTTGCGGTCGACATAAGCAATAATCGATTCGGAGATATCATATTTGAATTCCAGCCAGGTTCCGCGGTAAGGAATTATCCGGCCATAAAACATCTTTTTCCCAGTAGGGTGGATTTCCTCTTCAAAACAAACTCCCGGCGACCGCTGAAGCTGGCTAACCACAACACGCTCATCTCCGTTTATAATAAATGTTCCTGTATCGGTCATCAAAGGGATATCTCCGAAATAGACGTCTTGTTCTTTGGTTTCATGCGGCGTGGTCAGCTTGAGCCTCGCCCGTAAAGGCAAGGCATAACTCATCCCCCTTTTTTTACATTCCAGGACATTATACTTGGGGCGATCCAAGACATAACTCAAAAACTCCAGGCGCACCTTCTTATCCTGTCCTTCGATAGGAAAAATTTCGTTAAAGGCCTCCTGCAACCCGACATTTTTGCGTTCTTCCGGCGGAACCCCCCATTGCAGAAAATCAATATAAGAGTTACACTGAGTAGCCAAAAGATTGGGTATCTCGTAAACCTCTTTAATCGAAGCAAAATTCTTTCGTTTGACCATTTGAGTTACTTGAGTTTGTTGAGTTTGTTGAGTTACTTGAGTTTGTTGAGTCAAAATATTTCAACTCAATAAACTCAAGAAACTCAATGAATTATTTTAGTTCTACCGTTGCCCCGGCCGCCTCCAGCTTTTTCTTTAGCTCCTCGGCCTCGGCCTTGGGGGCATTTTCTTTGACCGGCTTGGGCGCAGAATCCACCAGCTCCTTGGCCTCTTTGAGCCCCAGGGTCGTAGCCGCCCTCACTTCTTTGATTACGGCGATCTTGTTGCCTCCGGCCCCGGTCAAGACCACGTTAAAACTATCCTTCTCTTCTTCCGCGGGCGCGGCCGCGCCTCCGCCGCCTCCAGCAGACTGGCCCACGACCACCGGGGCCGCGGCAGAAACACCAAACTTTTTTTCCATCCCGGTTACTAAGTCCGATAATTCCAAAACGGTCAACTCCTCTACTGATTTTAGAATGGCCTCCAGTTTAGCGTCCAGCTTTACATCCGGTTTTTCTTCCTTGCCCGGCTCAACCATCTGTTTCCGGCCTTCCTGTTGCGCAACATCTTTTTTTTCTTCTACATCTGTTCCCATCTTTTTCTCCTCCCTCTTTTTATTACTGTATAAAAGTTGCGAAAACTACTTTTTGTCCTTCTTGTCGATTATCGCCTTTAGGGCGTATATCGGTTTTTTAAGCACTCCGCTCAAGGCAAATACCAAATTATTCAAAGGAGCCTTAAGACAATAGGCAACCTTTGCCCGCAGCTCATCCCGGGAAGGCATCTCGGCCAGGCGGCCCAAATCGGACTTGGCCACCAGGCGCTTATCTACGACCCCAGCCTGAAATTCCAACGCATTATGCTCTTTGATAAACAGGGAAATCTGCTTACAGACCGATATTGGGTCGTCATAGCTAAAAATAAATGCAGTTTGTCCTTTTATGCCCTCGGCCAACTGATCAAACTTATTATTTCTCAATACCCGGGCAGCTAAAGAATTTTTACTCACAAACAACCGCCCTTGCGCCCGGGAAATATTATTTCGCAATTCCACAAGCTCTGCAGACTTCAATCCGGAATATCCTACCATAAACATGCTCCGGGCATCGGATAGCCTGCGAGAGAAATCTTCTTCTATGGTCTTACGATAAATCCTGCCTAATTTACCCATATCCTAACCCCCGGCCCCATCGTAGTGGATATTGATGCCGATTTTATAAACTCGCCTTTTGCCGCAGATGGCTTGGCGGCAAGAATAGCATCGATAAACTTGCTCGCATTTTCATAAATTTTGTCTTCGTCAAAAGAAATCCGCCCCACGGAAGAATGGACCCCGGCCTGCTTATCCGCCTTGAATTCGACCTTACCGGCCTTGATCTCCTGTACTGCCCGGGCGATGTCTTTTGTTACCGTGCCGGCCTTGGGAGAAGGCATAAGCCCGCGCGGCCCTAATATTTTACCCAAACGGCTGACATCGCGCATCATATCCGGACTGGATACGGCAACATCGAAATCAAGCCATCCTGCGGAAATTTTATCGATAATGTCCTGCGCCCCGACAAAATCAGCCCCGGCAGAACGCGCCTCTTTCTCCATTTCGCCCTTGCAAAACACAAGGACCCGCATCACCTTCCCCATCCCGTGCGGCAAAACAACCGTCCCCCGCACATTTTGGGTTACATCCTTGGTGTCTATATTAAGGTAAAGGGCGACATCCACGGACTGGACGAATCGGGCCGCGGGCATCTTCTTCAAAAGCGCCACCGCTTCCTTCAAGGGATAGACCTTGTCTTCGTCTACTATCTTCGCCGCCTCTTTATAACGTTTGCTGTGTCTTTTCATCTAAAGATCCCAACGGACAGCCGCAAGGGATGTCCCTACGCTACAACCTCTATGCCCATGCTCCGCGCCGTGCCGCAAATAACCTTTGTTGCGCTGTCCATATTCAAGGTATTCAAATCCTGTATCTTTTGTTTGGCGATCTCTTCCACCTGTTGTCGTGTTACCTGGCCAATCTTTTCCTTGCCCGCCTGCCCCGAGGCCTTGGCCAAATTGCAGGCCTTCTTCAAAAGTATCGACGAGGGAGGGCTCTTGATAATAAAATCGAAACTTCTGTCGGGATAAACACTGATAACCACAGGAAGGATCAGGCCCTGCTTATCCTTTGTGCGGTCATTGAACTCTTTGCAAAACCCCATAATGTTGACACCATGTTGCCCCAAAGCCGGGCCAACCGGAGGGGCGGGGTTTGCCTGCCCGGCGGCAATATGGAGTTTTATCTGCGCCGTTACCTTCTTTTTTTTCTTGGCCATTTATATCTTTTTAAACTTTCTCGACCTGCCAAAATTCCAACTCCACGGGAGTCGCCCGGCCGAATATCGAAACCGAAACTTTAATCTTTCCTTTGTCGGGGTAAACTTCATCGATGGTTCCATTGAAATTCACAAAAGGCCCGTCGGTTACACGTACCTGATCGCCGACACTAAAGATAATTTTGGGGCTGGGCTTAACCTTGCTGTCTTCGTTGCGTTTTAAAATCGCATCTACCTCAACCTGTGGCAAGGGCGTCGGTTTTTTGCCTACTCCAATAAAACCGGTAACTCCGGGCGTCCCCTTTATCAAAAGGTAGGTCTGTTCGTCAAGATCCATCTCTACCAAAAGATATCCCGGGAAAAATTTTCTTTCCGAAACCTTTTTTTTGCCCCTTTTAATCTCCGAAACCTGCTCTGTGGGAATAAGCAGCCTTCCCACAGATTCAGAAAGCCCTAAAGAGGAAATCCTGCCCTCCAAACCTATCTTCACCTTATCCTCAGAACCAGTCTGAGTGTGAACCACATACCACTTTTTCATCTAATTACCAATCTCAATGCCTTGGAAAAAAGAAAATCTATGCCTCCGATAAATACGGCCAGCAATGCGGTTACCATTATAACCATCCTTGTCGCCGATAGCAATTCCCGACGAGTGGACCAGGAGACCTTTTTTAATTCCGATTTAACCTCGCCGATGAATTTGGTTAGTTTATTGGCCATATTTTAGTTTATTGAGTTTATTGAGTTGCAGCTCAACAAACTCAATTGTCCAGGAGCGGCAGGAGTCGAACCTGCAGTCACGGTTTTGGAGACCGTTGGTTTGCCCTTAACCGACGCTCCTATTTTCGTATTGCGTATTGCGTATTGCGTATTGCGTATTGCGTATTGCGTATTGCGTA
>JBHHYQ010000084.1:0-5031 GCA_046757595.1 Candidatus Omnitrophota bacterium | reverse complement strand
TACCTCACCAACAAGCTGCTAGGACGTGAGCCCATCCTTAAACAGCAGGTCCTTCGATAAACTCAGGATCCCCACCTTTACCCTGTTCTTCCTGCGAAAAACAGGGCACATCGGCCATTACCTCCGCTTTCGCAAAGCTATTGCCGGTTTAAGGGCAGGTTGCCCACGCATTACTCACCCGTTTGCCACTATCATTTTAAGTTCTTGCATTTTTTTCTTGCGAAAAACCTGCAAGACCCAAAAACAATCGTACGACTTGCATGCCTAATCCACGCCGCCAGCGTTCACTCTGAGCCAGGATCAAACTCTCCGAAAAAAACTTGGCTATTGAGAAAGAACAAACAAACATTTATCCATTAATGCGTAATTTTGTAGTATAACAAATATCCAATATCTTGTCAAGTATTATTTTTATTTTTTTGCCCTTTAGCTTTTTTGGCCTTAGTTGTCTTCCGCGGTTATGGTTGCAATCTTTGTCTATCATTGACTCTGAGCAAAAATTACTGCTCAGTTTCATTTGTCATATAACCAGCGCCGAAGATTAATTTTCGCTTCTTATCAACCTTTGACAGAAGCCAATGTCGCGGCGCGCTAACGCACCAACGTCAGAAGAAAACCTATATAGAGTAGAAGCATTGCCAGGCCTTCCCTGCGGCCGAGGCGGTATCTGCGGCGCATAAGCGCGGTTAAAAAGACCGTAAGCAAAAACAGGAAGGGAAACTCGAACCTCAAAACCGACGGCTCTACGGTTATCGGCCGAACTACGGCCACCAGGCCCAATACCAACAAGACATTGAAGATATTGCTGCCGATGATATTGCCGACGCTGATATCGGAGGCCTTTTTGAACGAGGCGGTCAGGGATGTGGCCAGCTCCGGCAGGGATGTGCCCAGGGCGAACACCGTAATGGCGATAATCCAGGGGCGGACGCCAAAGGCCCGGGCCAAAGAGACCCCGCCGCGGACCATCAGCTCCGCGCCCAGGCCAACCCCGGCCAATGAAGGCAGGATTACCAACATAACCAAAGGCCAAGTCCTTAGCCTCTGCAGCCATTCGCTTAAACGAACCTCTTCTGTCCCGGCGGAATCGAACGACCTGCGGCTACCAAAATAAGAAACGAAGCAGAAAACAACAAACGCCAGGATAAACAACGCCCCGTCGATACGGCCAATCACCAAATCCCGGCCCAGGAGATAAAATAAGACTAAGGATAAAATCAGGGCCGGGGCCTCGCGCTTAAAGATACCCCGGTCCACAGACAGGGGACGAAAAAAAGCGCATAGCCCCAATATCAAGCCGATATTACAAACATTGCTGCCCAAGACATTGCCCAGGGCAATACCCCTTTGCCCTTTCAATACCGCCGTCAACCCTACGGCCAATTCCGGGACGCTTGTCCCCGCGGCGACCAAAACCAGGCCGATAAACAACGGGGTCAACCTAAAAATCCCGCAAGCCCGCACACACCCCTGGATAAACCAACGGGCGGAAACGACCAAGACAACAAGCCCGCAAACAAGAACAAGAGCGCTGCCCAATAAATTATTTTGTAACATTATCGGCAGAATCTTTCGATACGCGCCAGGGCATCTTTTAGGTTATCCATAGTCGCGGCATAAGCGATACGCACATAGCCTTCGCCGTTTTTGCCAAATGCCGTGCCGGGGACAACCGCCACCTTTTCTTTCTTAAGCAACCCTTGAGCAAACCCCAAAGATGTATAACCTGCGCCCTTTACCTCCGGAAAGGCATAAAACGCCCCTTCGGGCATAACGCAACCGAGGCCTATCCTGTTCAACTCCGCAACCACGAACTCGCGACGGCGGCGATATTCCCGCCGCATTGCCGCTACATCCCGGCCTGCGGCCTGCAGGGCCTCGCAGCCGGCAAACTGAGATATCGTAGGCGCGCAAAGCATCGTGTATTGGTGGATTTTAGTCATCGCCGCGATAATCTCCCGCGGGCCGCAGGCATAACCCACGCGCCAGCCGGTCATCGCATAACTCTTGGAAAAACCGTTGAGATAAAGCGTGTATTTCGCCGCGCCCTGCAGCGAGGCAAGGGAGATATGTTCCCGGTCGTAGGTGAGCTCGTCGTATATCTCGTCGCAGACACAGATAATCCTCCGTCGGACGATAACCTGTTTTAAGGCCTCCAGCTCGGCGCGGGTATAAGAGGCCCCGGTGGGATTGGCCGGATAGTTTAGGATTAAGGCCCTGGTCTTTGCGTCTATCGCCGCATCCAGGTCGCGCGGCCGAAGCTTGAACCCGTGTTCCCGGCGCAGGTAAATGTATTTGGGCCGGCCGCCGCACAAAGACACCGCCGGGGCATAAGAGACATAACCGGGCTGGGGGACAAGGACATTCTCTCCGGGATTAACCAGGGCGCGCATCGCCAAATCCAGGGCCTGGGAGACGCCTACGGTAATCAGTATCTCCTGCTCCGGGTCATAGTTTAGGTTATGCCGCAACCCCAAAAAACGCGACACCTGCAACCGCAGTTTATATAACCCCTTGTTGGAGGTATAAGTAGTATAACCCTTCTCCAGGGAAAATATCCCCGTCTCCCTGATGTTCCAGGGGGTAGCAAAGTCCGGCTCGCCTACGCCCAGGGATATCACATCCCGCATCCCCAAAACCAGGTCGAAAAATTCCCGAATACCCGACGGTTGAAGCCGGGCCACCCGCCGCGAAATCGTCTCGTTCATAACCCGCCTTTGCCTCAAGATTGGTTTTGGGGCATCATCAAGATCCGCCTCGGACGGAAAAATCCCGCAACACAGAAAAATCTACAAGAATTAGATCCCCAATCGTGTGCCAGTGCCGAAAAATCAAGTTTCCCGACAGAGAAAAAGATGAATATCTTCCCGGCCGTAAGGCCGAACCCGTCAGGGGTAAGCTGAGCCTGCAAATCTATGCGCCCCCCTATCCCCGTGTTTGTAACAGGCGGGCGCAGGGGGAGCGCGCCCCCTGCGAATGAACTTGTGAATTTATGTGTTTTAGGGCTACATCCCGGGGCGCAAAAAACCATTGAATTGTTTTGCGCCCAGGAAGGGAGGTGTTGAATTTTGCCGCAAGAATGGCTTTACGCGCGCAAAAGAAATAAAGGTCGATAAAATTACTCTAACACGGTCCCGTCACTGCCAACCCAGCTCTGACCTAAATTGCAATTCGCGTTGTCGCTGTATCTCATAACCCCGGTCTCATCTACCCAATAGACCTTTCGGCCGGTGCTGCCGCAGTTCTGGGGAAAGGCGATCGCGGCAAATTCATCGGCATCGCCATTCTGGATATAAAAATTATACCCCTGCTTTGAACAGGGTTGAGCAGCGCAAGCCAAAACAGTGTCCAGATAAGGTGGGGTGGCGGCAGCGCCTAAGTCATTCAAAACGTTAGGATATGATGAACCCACACTACGGTAGCTCTGGGCAGCCATAGACACGGCATACAACGATGTCACCGCGGCCTTTTGATTGGCATTCATCCGCGAACGCTGAATCCCGGGGATGCTGATAGTGGTTAAAAGCATAATGATCCCCACAACGAGCATAATCTCTACCAAGGTATAAGACTTAATCCTTTTCTTCTCCATTCTACCTCTCTTCGCTCCTATCTTAATATCGGATCAGAAAACGACGCTACCCCTGGCCAACCAAAGGGTAGCCGCAGCAAAAAGACAAACAAAAAGGGTGGGACTCATCCCGCCCACCCTTTTTGCCTCCTATCAAAACCTGTTTTTACTACTACATTAAGCCTTGCCTAACTATTACGGCAGCACTGCCGTATACTCATTTCCCTGGCTATTAGCTACTTTTTCCTCTACTACCCCTCCTGTACTTATTTTGAAATGCTTTATTCCAGTGTTCTTAAACTTCGAAACATTAGCTACTATTTGATAGCCATCAACACTGGCGGCAATTAAAAAGTCATGTCCGTCTTTGTTATCCCTTAACGCATCTATTGCAGTTGTGCTCATATACGGAGGAGTAGCTTTGCCAAAGTCTGTGGCTTTTAATGCATCAAACGTAGCTGCTGCAGGATATTTAGAGTTATTCGACACAGCATAGGTCTCCAACGCCGTAGACAAACCTTTCAGACTGCGCAAAGCAGCAGCGTCATTGGCTGTAAGCCTGGACCTAAGCAGATTCGGCACTGTCATCGCCGCCAACAAGACAATAATCGCTACAACAATCATAATTTCCACTAAAGTAAACCCTTTCCTGGATAGGCAGCGAGGCAAGGCGAACTGCGCAGCCAGCCCTTTTATTTTATCCGTTTTCATCTCAAACACCTCCTTTCTGAATACGATTGGGCTTGCGCCTGGTTGGCCTCCCCTGAAAAAGCGGTAACCAACCCGGAGCAATGCCCCTATTCCCCTCTACCTTATTTATATCATATTCTTTTTGTTTTGTCAAGTAAAATTTATTTTTTTTGCCCTTTAGCTTTTTTTAGCCTTGGTTGTCTTTCGCAGTTGTGGGGACAATTTACCGTAGATACGCAGTTATGATTATGATCTTTCTATTTTTCAGAGCCCGTAATTTTTCCCTGTAAGGCCGATGCGGCAACCGTTGCCGGCGAGGCAAGGTAAATTTCCCCAGCGGGATTACCCATCCTTCCCCTGAAATTCCTGTTTGCCGTAGAGATCACAACTTCCCTGTCTGCGGGAACGCCCATATGCGTCCCCACGCAAGGCCCGCAACCCGGGGCAATAACCACGGCCCCGGACCGAATAAACACCTCTATCAACCCCATCTCCAGGGCCCTAAGATATATCCTGCGCGATGCCGGGGCAACCACGAACTTTACCCGCGGGTTGACCCTTTTTCCTTTCAAGATTCCTGCCGCTACCTTTAAATCATCCAGGCGGCCGTTGGTGCAGGTGCCCAAAAACGCCTCGTCGATAGCCTTACCCTTTACCTTGCCCACAGAGACGACATTATCCACGCTATGGGGACGGGCGACCTGCGGGCTAAGCCGCGACACATCCCAGGTATATATCTTTTCGTATTGGGCATCGGGGTCGCTGGACAG
>JBHHYQ010000083.1:0-5078 GCA_046757595.1 Candidatus Omnitrophota bacterium | reverse complement strand
ACGACGCACGACGCAATACGCACGACGCACGACGCAATACGCACGACGCACGACGATCTTATTTAAACACCTTCTTTACCTTGTCCTTAAACGAGAGGGGCGGCGGGGGGACATCCTCCCCGCATAAACGGGCAAACTCCTCTATTGCCCGATGTTGGGCGCTATTTAACCCTGTCGGCACCTTTACCTTAATTCTAACCAGCTCATCCCCGATACCATAACTATGCAAATCCGGTATGCCCTTGCCGCGCAGGCGAAACACCCGACCAGATTGAGTGCCGGGAGGAATCTTCATCTTGATCTTTCCGTTTAGGCTGGGAACATCTGTTTCTCCGCCCAATATCGCCTTGACCATACTAATTTCCTTTTCACAGATTATATCATTATTCCGACGAACGAACTTAGGGTGATCCAAGACATTTAAGACTACATAAAGGTCCCCCTTGCTCTGCCGCCCCACCTCCCCTTCTCCCGAGATGCGCAGCTGAGCCCCGGTATAAACCCCGGGAGGAATCTTCACCTCCAGGCGGCGCGTCTTCTTAACCCGCCCCTCTCCGTAGCAAGAAGGGCAAAAATCACGCACGATACTGCCCTCGCCGCGACATTGCGGACAGGTCTGGGCCATACGAAAGAAACCGCCGCTAACCACTACCTGCCCCTGTCCTTTACATTGCGAACAGGTAATCTTTTTCGTCCCCGGCCTGGCCCCGCTGCCGCCGCATGCGGAACAGCTTTCATAACGGGCAACCTGCACAGACTTAGTCAGCCCCCGCACCGCATCCTCCAAAGAGATACGCAACTCGATCTGCATATCCCGGCCGCGACCGGATGCCCTTCCCCCCCCGCCGCGACCAAAAATATCGAACCCCAGGTCGGAAAATAGATCGCCAAAAATACTACCAAAACCGCTAAAATCCGCCCCGCGAAAGATATCCTCGGCGCTATATTTTTGGTCTATGCCGGCGTGGCCATATTGGTCATACAACGTCCTCTTGTGATCGTCGGATAAGACGGCATAGGCCTCGGAGATATCCTTAAACTGCTCTTCCGCCTGTTTTTTTTTATCCTCCGGGACACGATCGGGATGATGCTTTAAGGCCAGGCGGCGATAGGCCTTTTTGATATCGGCAGATGTGGCATTTTTAGACACACCTAATAATTCATAGTAATCGCGTTTGGTGGACATTTGAATTACTTGAGTTTATTGAGTTTATTGAGTTTGTTGAGTTATGTGTTTCGGGGCTATGTCCCGAAACCAATCCCGAAATACAGTAGAGACACATTGCAATGTGTCTCTACTTCGGGGCATTCTCAACAAACTCAACAAACTTACTTCTCTTTATATTCCGCGTCGATGATATCTTCCTTCTTGTCGGCAGACGGGCCGCTAGCGGGTTTTTCTCCCCCGCCCGCCTGCTGGTTTGGAGAAGACTGCTGTTGCTGCGGGTTTACGCCAGCCTGGGCCTGCTTTGCCGAGACATCCTTATAAACCTGTTCCGCCAGTTTATGCGAGGCCTTGGTCAACTCCTCCATCGCCTTTTTTACGGCCTCAAGATCATTGCCCTTAAGCGCCTCACGCAGCCCATCCAGATTCTTTTGTATATTATCTTTCTCGCTCTGGCCTATCTTATCTCCATACTCTTTCAGGGATTTCTCCGTAGAATAAATAAGGGCATCGGCCTGGTTGCGCGTCTCTATCTCGGCCTTTTTCTTTTCGTCTTCGGCGGCAAACTTGCTTGCCTCCTGCACCATTTTCTCGATCTCCTCTTTAGATAGTTTCTTGGGGGCGGATATGCGCATCGACTGTTCTTTGCCCGTGCCCAAGTCCTTGGCCCCGACATGAACGATGCCGTTGGCATCGATATCAAAAGAAACCTCTATCTGAGGAACCCCGCGCGGGGCCGGGGGGATGCCGATGAGATCGAAACGCCCCAGCTCTACATTGTCATTGGCCATAGCCCGCTCCCCCTGCAATACCCGCACGGTAACCGCGGTTTGATTATCCGCGGCCGTAGAGAATACCTGACTCTTACGGGTGGGGACCGTGGTATTTCTCTCGATAAGCTTAGTAAACACATTGCCCATGGTCTCGATACCCAAAGAGAGGGGCGTGACATCCAACAACAAGACTTCTTTGGCCTCGCCGCGGATAATCGCCGCCTGCACCGCCGCGCCTAAGGCCACGCACTCCATCGGGTCGATGCCCCGCTCTATCTTTTTGCCCACATAGTCCTCGACGAATTTTTGCACAATAGGCATCCGTGTCGGACCGCCGACGAGGATAATCCTGTCGATATCTCCCGCCTTTAGCTTGGCATCGGTTATTGCCTGCTCCATAGGGTGGCGACATTTATCGATTATCCCTCCCACCAACTCTTCCAATTTTGCCCGGTTGATAGACATTGTCAAATGCTTGGGCCCGCTGCTATCGGCAGTGATAAACGGCAGGTTTATATCCGTAGAGACCGTGCTGGACAGCTCTATCTTTGCCTTTTCCGCGGCCTCCTGCAGCCTTTGCATCGCCATCTTGTCGTTACGAAGATCTATCCCGTTACTACGGCTGAACTCTTCGGCAATATGATCGATAAGGGACTTGTCCATATCCGTGCCGCCCAGATGCGTGTCTCCGGATGTGGCCAGCACCTCGAAGGTAGCGGCCTTGTGTTCGTCGTCCCAACCCATTTCCAAAATCGTCACATCCAATGTTCCGCCTCCGAAGTCAAAAACCATAATCTTCTGCTCTTTCCCCGCCTTATCCAAACCATAAGCAAGGCAGGCCGCGGTAGGCTCATTGATAATCCTCAGCACCTTAAGCCCGGCAATCTCGCCGGCATCCTTGGTTGCCTGCCTCTGGTTGTCGTCGAAATAGGCGGGACAGGTAATTACTACCTCTTCTACCTTGTCTCCCAGATATGTCTCGGCATCCTTTTTTATTTTCTGCAAAATAAAGGCCGAGATCTGCTGCGGGGTATATTCTTTGTCTTTAATCTTAAATTTAAAGTCCGTCCCCATCTTCCTCTTGGCCGCATATATAGTGGCTTCGGGGTTTACCGTAGCCTGCCTTCTCGCCGGCTCGCCGACCAAAAGCTGGCCATCCTCGCCAAAGGCGACATAAGAAGGAAACGCCTTGCCCGACGCTACCCCCGCCCCTTCTGCCGAAGGGATAATCGCCGGCCGGCCGGCCTCCATCGCCGCGGCAGCAGAATTCGACGTCCCCAAATCGATACCGATTACCTTAGCCATTTTTGAACCTCCTCCTATCTGTTTTCAATCCTCTATTCTCCGCCCTCTGTTTTCTGTCCTCTGTTTTTCGCCACCTTGACCTTAGCCGTCCTAATCACCTTATCCTCCAATAAATAACCCTTTTGCAATTCCTCGACAATCGTCCGCTCGGGAAACTCGTCCGTCTCCTGGTGGAGAAAGGCCTCATGCAGATGAGGATCGAACATCTCCCCTTGGGCCACGATGGGCTTAAGCCCGCGCTTTTTCAACAGCTCGTAGAGATGATTGAGTATCATCTCTATCCCTTCAAGAAAGGAGGGATAATCCTCTTTATGCCCTTGGGCTAATTTTACCGAACGCTCCAAGTCGTCCAATACGGTCAGCAGGTCGGCAATCAACCCCTCGTTGGCAAACTTAACGAATTCCCGACGCTCCTTCTCCAGCCTCTTTTTTATATTGTCGAACTCGGCCTGGGCCCGCAACAGCCTTTCCCAGCTCTCCCGGGCCTTAGTCTCCTGCGCCTTCAGCTGTTCATACTCTTTGCGTGTTATCGTCAGTTTATCCTTATCCGCATCCAGGGGACAATTCTCAACGGGCGCAACCACCGCATTCTCCTGTGGCCTTTCCTGTTTTTGCTTTTTGTGTTTAGACATTTTACATTTCCGACAAAGACAACGCCCGACAAGACCAGACCCTTTGTCCTGCCTTTCAACATCAACATCAGGCACGCCGGATAGCGATTCTACATTTCGCTCAAAACATCGCTTAATATTTCGGAGATATATTCGATGACAGGAATTACCTTGGCATATTCCATCCGTGTAGGGCCTAATACAGCAAGACGTCCTCGAGGCTTATGGTTTATTTTATAACTGGAAACGACCAAAGAACAATTATCCATATCCTCGGCGGGAATTTCCCTTCCGATATAAACCTTGATATTTTCCTCTATGTCCTGGTTGATAATCTCCAGCAATTTCCGTTTTTCTTCCAATAATGCGATTAAAGATTTAATCGATTTTAGGTCCTGGAACTCCGGTTGCTCCAAAACCCGCACCATCCCCCTGTAAAACATCTTATCTTCCGAAGAAGAGACGAAAGAAGTAATACCGGTATAATGGGTCAGGGAAGAAAGTATCTCCGATGTCTTTTCCAAAAGAAGATTTAATTCCCGACGGCTGTTTTTATACTCTCGGATTACCCTTGCCTTTTCTGCCCACAATAGCTCTATCTCCAGAAGAAGGTTGTCCACATAGAAACGATACCCCCGGTCAGTAGGCATCCTCCCGCTGGATGTATAAGTATGGGTAAGCAGACCAAGTCCTTCCAAATCCGCCATAATATTGCGGATTGTCGCGCTGCTATAAGAAAGAATACTGGCAACTGCCTCCGAGCTTACGGCGCTGGCGTTGCGGACATAAAAATCCACCGTCGCACCCAAAACCTCTTTTTTTCTCTTATCGTAATCTACGGTCCTAACCATACTTCCACCGCGCAAACGTTTATTCGTTAACAAAAGAGTATTTTAACACAAATTTCGACTTTGTCAAGTGTGTGTAATAAATTTTTTGCATTGGGAAGTTTTTTCGGCCATCCTGGCCGATCTTGTGCGTAATTTAGGGCTTTTTTTCAGGGGGAACTACGTAATTTGAGAGAAGTAACTCCTAAGAGTCCCGAGTGATTCGATAATGCGAAGATTTATTAACCCTTGACTTGTTAATGAGGCATTTATAAGCCGTCTTTTGCCCGTATGCTGCGTCGGGGTCTCCATCCAGTGGATGGGTCGCGCGCGCCTTGCCTCCGGGCAAAATCCTGGCTTCTAAATTGCCTCATTAACAAGTCAAGGGTTAATAAAA
>JBHHYQ010000082.1:0-5141 GCA_046757595.1 Candidatus Omnitrophota bacterium | reverse complement strand
CGCCTTGCCTACGGGCAAAATCCTGGCTTCTAAATCGTACATTAGTAAGTCAAGGATTAATAAATCGTTTAAGGATAAGGAGGTGGCTAATGGATAAGTATCGGTGTACGGTTTGCGGGTATATCTATGACCCGGCTGTGGGCGACCCGGATAATGGGGCGCCGGCAGGGACGACGTTTGCCTCTCTTGCCGGGGATTGGGTTTGTCCGGAGTGCGGGGCGGGGAAAGATAGTTTCGAGAAAGCGTGATATCGGGGGATGGCCGGCAATGCCGGAATATCAACCTTTGATAAGGCAAGGGGCGATAACAACAAGGAGGGGGAAGTGGGAAAACAGGCGATAAACATCGCAAATCTGGATGTGAGGGAATTGATCTCGGACTTAAACCGGGCCTATGCCGACGAGTGGTTGGCCTATTATGCTTATTGGTATCTGTCCAAGGTGGTTACGGGAGGCGGATACGAGGATATGAGCGAGTTTTTGTCCAAGATTGCCGCTGATGAGATAGAGCATGCGGGAGAGCTTGCCGAGAGGATAATTGAGCTGGGAGGGGAGCCGATATCGCACCCTATGCAGTTGGAGAAAAACGGTAATGCTCCTTACCCCAAGCTGCCGCAGAAGACATCGGACTATGATGCCATTATTCGGCTGGTAACCGAGGCCGAGGCCGGGGCCATAGATGTGTATAACAGGATTGCCGCCAAGACCATGGGCAAGGATCATGCTACTTATCAACTTGTCTTACATATCTTGTCGGAGGAGATAAAGCATGAGGAGATGTTCGAGGATTTGGCGAAATAATCTGGTATGGCGATTTTTTCTTCGCGGCCCCCTGGGCCGGTAGGGGTTCTGGGCGGGACATTCAATCCCGCGCATTTTGGCCACCTGGTCTTGGCCCAGGGGGTGAAGGAAAGACTATCGTTAGATAAGATAATTTTTATCCCCACCTATATTCCTCCGCATAAACCCAATAGGGATATTGCCGCGGCCGGGGACAGATATGAGATGCTGCGTTTGGCCGTGGGCAACAATCTTGGGTTTTGCGTTTCGGATGTCGAGATAAATCGCAGGGGAAAATCCTATGCTATCGATACGGTTAGGGCGCTGCGGGAAGAACTTCCCGCTAACGATATTTTCTTTATTATCGGTGCGGACGAAGTTGAGGATTTGGCCGATTGGCGCGATATATCCGAGCTGAGGAAGATAACGAAATTTGCCGTTGTTGCCCGGCCGGGGTATCCCCTGAAGAAAAAATATCTTATGTCCTGGCCGGAGATGGTTTTTCCGGAGATAAAGGTCTTGGATATCTCGGCCTACGAGATAAGGGAACGGATAAAACAAGGCCTATCCGCGCGCTATCTTGTTCCGGAAAATGTTCGGCAGTATATATTAAAGAAGGGGCTGTATCGAGGGTGAATAGGCAACAGGCTGCAAGCAACAGGCTAAAAGCCTGAAACCTGCCGCCTGAATCCTGAACCATGAAAACATCCAAACACGTCAAACCGCAAATAAAATTCGGCACGGATGGATGGCGGGGGGTTATCGCGGATAACTTTACCTTTGGCAATGTGCGTATCGTGGCCCAGGCCATAGCCGATTATGTCCGGGGGGCGGTGGGCCGGCAAAGGCCAAAGGTTGCCCTGGGTTATGACACCCGTTTCCTCTCGGATAAATTTGCCCGGGCCATAGCCGAGGTCCTGGCGGCGAACGACATCCGTGTCTTGTTCTCTTCTTCTTTTTGCTCTACCCCGATGTTGAGCCTGGCCACGCGTGATGAGGGTTGCTGCCTGGGGGTGATGATTACCGCCAGCCATAACCCGCCGCAGTTCAACGGGGTAAAGATAAAGAACGCCCGGGGAGGCTCGGCGGATATAAGCATTACCAGGAAAGTAGAGGGGCTTTTGGCAAGGCGCGCGGCCCGGGTATTGCCCTGGGACGAGGCCGTGAAGCACAGGCGGGTGGTGGTAACGGACCTTCGCCGCGGCTATGTGCGTTTTCTCCGCAATTACCTGGATATGCGCCTGTTGCGTCGGGCAAGGTTCAATATCCTGCAGGATGTGATGTTTGGCAGCGGCAACGGCCTGCTGAAAGATGTCCTTGCCCGGACATCGATAAAGGCGGAGTTCCTGCATAATGAGATAAATCCGGCCTTTGGCGGGCGGCGCCCCGAGCCGCTGGCAGAGAACTTAAGCGAGTTAATATCGCAGATGCGGGGGGAAAGGTTCGATCTCGGCCTGGTCCTGGACGGAGACGCAGACAGGATTGCCGCGGTGGCCCCCGGCGGGCGGTTTATTCATCCTCAGCAGATACTTGCCCTTATCCTCTTGCACCTTAAGGAAGACCGGGGTTGGGACGGGGCCTTAGTTAAGACCATTGCCGGGACCACGATGCTGGATAAGATAGCGGCAAAGCTGGATATAGAGGTGCGCGAGACGCCCATAGGCTTCAAACATATCTCCCGCTTTATGGAGCGGGATAATATCCTTGCCGGAGGGGAAGAGGCCGGGGGCATTGGGGTGAAAAATTATATCCCGGAAAGGGACGGCCTGTTGGTAGGGTTGTTGTTGGCCGAGATGTGTCTCTTTCGCAAAAAGGGCATCAACCGTATACTGGGGGAGTTGGAGCGGGAGTTCGGCCGTTATTATTATGTCCGCGATGCCATTGGCCTAAACAAGATAACATTCGACAAAGACAAGATGCTGCGCCGCCTGCCGGCTAAACTGTTGGGGCGGGATGTTTGCGATGTCAAGACCTATGACGGGATAAAGATTATTTGTTCCGACGGAGACTGGCTGATGCTGCGCGGCTCGGGCACAGAGCCGATCGTCCGCGTCTACGCCGAGGCCAAAAGTTTGGCCAAGGCCCAGGGCCTGGTCTCTCTCGGCCGAAGGATGATTACAGGCTGCAGCCTGAAGCCTGAAACATGCTATGTCCACACCTAACAAGATATATCTGGATTATGCCGCGACCACCCCTGTGGACCCCCGGGTGGTAGAGGCGATGACGCCGTTTTTCCACGAGGTGTTCGGCAATCCTTCCAGCATCCACGGGTTTGGCCAGGAGGCGAGTAAGGCTGTGGAGGCCGCGCGTCAAGAGCTGGCCGCGTTTTTGGGGGCATCTGCGGAAGAGATCGTGTTCAATTCCGGGGGGACAGAGGCCAACAACACGGCGATATTCGGGGTGGCCCGCGCCCTGAGAGACAAAGGTAATCATATCATTACCTCGGCCATCGAACACCATTCGGTTGCCGCGCCCTGTGATCTTTTGCAAGAGCAGGGATATAAGATTACTTATTTGCCCGTGGATAAAACGGGGTTGGTATCTCCCGATGACCTGCGCAAGGCGATTACCGGGCAGACGATCTTGGTTACGATAATGCAGGCCAATAACGAGATTGGGGTTATCCAGCCCATAGAAGAGCTGGCCCGTATCGCCCGCCGGGAAAATGTCTGTATGCACACGGATGCGGTGCAGGCCGTAGGGCATATCCCCGTGGATGTGGCTAATCTGGGCGTGGATATGCTTTCTCTTTCCGCGCACAAGTTTTATGGGCCTAAGGGAGTGGGGGCGTTATATATTCGCAAAGGGACCAAGGTCAAGCCGTTTCTTTACGGGGGGGACCAGGAGCGGGGGCGCCGGGCATCGACTTTGAATGTCAGCGGCATCGTGGGCCTGGGCCGGGCCGTGGAGTTGTGCCGCGAGGCGATGCAGCAGGAGGAGGAGTTTCAACGGCGGTTGCGCGACAGGATAATAAATAGGACGCTTGAGGAGATCGGCGACTGTCGGCTCAACGGCCATCGGCAAAAACGGCTGCCTAACAATGTCAATATTACCTTTTCTTTTATCGAGGGGGAGTCTATCTTGTTGAACTTAGACCTTTTGGGCATTGCCGCCTCTACCGGGTCGGCCTGCACCTCCAGCTCCCTGGAGCCCTCGCATGTCCTGTTGGCCCTGGGCCTGCCCGCGGAGCAGGCGCACGGTTCTCTGCGCCTCAGCCTGGGGCGTTGGACCCAAGAGAAAGACATAGATTATCTCCTGGAGCGCCTGCCCCGGGTCGTAGACAAACTCCGCCGAATGTCGCCGTTATATGAGCCCGACAGTATTTAAAGATTTTATTTTTTCTCCCGAGAAGAAAAAAGAATTCATATTCATGTGATTTCTTCCGAAGGAGAGGCAAAATTTTGGTTAGAGCCCATAGTGTCATTGGCAAATTATTCCGGTTTTTCGACAAGACAGCTAAATGTTATACAAAAGCTTATCCAGGGGCATAAAGATGAAATCATTAAGAAGTGGGAGACGCATCTCAAGTATAGAGGTAACTAATATTTCCCGGCACGGGTTTTGGGTCTTGCTGAACGATAAGGAGTATTTTCTTTCTTTCGAAAAATATCCCTGGTTTAGAGATGCCGGTGTATCAGCGATACTCGATATCCGATTGCTTCATAACAGACATTTATACTGGCCGGGCCTGGATATCGATTTATCCACGGATATCTTAGATAACCCGGAAAGATACCCTTTGATATTTATTAACCCTTGATTTGTTGAGGAATATTCAAAGAATTACAGGAACCCCGTATATTTAATTCTGTGAAGCCGTTTTTAGGTAGCATCCAATGGAAGAACGGCCAGGATTTTGTCCGGACATTTTATATCTAAAAGCAAAAACATCAGACGATAAAGCAAATAAGCGATGAAAAATATCCTGATAATCGGTAATTCCGCGGCGGGGGTGGCCGCGGTAGAGGGGATACGGGCGAGAGACGCAGAAAGCAAGATTACCGTTGTCTCCCACGAGCCATACCCGGCCTACTGCCGTTGCCTTATCCCCGATTACCTTGCCGGGCGTATAAACGAGGTGTCCCTCTCTTATCGCGACAGGCAGTTTTACCAGGACAACAAGGTAGAGTTGTTGACGGGGAAAAAGGTGGAGCGGGTGGACGTTAAGAAAAAAAGGGCTGTTTTGGAAGACAAGGCCCAGGTTGCCTTCGATGTCTTGCTTATCGCCAGCGGCGCCAGCCCCAAGATGCCTGAGGGGTTAAAGGGGGTGAACAAGCGGGGGGTATTTGGCTTTCGCACCATAGACGACGCCCGCAAGATAGCGGCGATGCTTCCCATCCGGCAGGCCTTTCCGATTCTTGC
>JBHHYQ010000081.1:0-5182 GCA_046757595.1 Candidatus Omnitrophota bacterium | reverse complement strand
GGTATCCGAGCCCAAGCTCAATACCGTCTCTCCCGCGGCAACCGCCGCGGCCGACCCCCCGGAGGAACCGCCGGGGACATATTTAGGGTTACGGGGATTGGCCGTAGGGCCATAGCAGGAATTTTCCGTCGAGGAACCAAAGGCGAACTCGTCCATATTCGTCCGGCCCCAGATAACCGCCCCGGCGTTTTTCAGGCGGGTGATAACCTCCGCGTCATAAGGCGGGCGAAACCCGGCAAGTATCTTCGAGGCGCAGGTCGTAGGCTCGCCAGAGACGCAGATATTGTCTTTGATCGATACCGGGATGCCGGCCAGGGGGCCGTCTTTGTCCCACCCCTTGCCAAGGACATCGTCTAAGTTCGGCCGCCGGATATAAGCCTTTATCTTATCCTCGACCTCGTCGATACGCCCGGCCAATTGCTTAAGCAGCTTTACCATGTCTATATTTTTGTCGATGATCTCTGTCGTAGTCATATTGCGTATTGCGTATTGCGTATTGCGTATTGCCTGCCTGCGGCAGGCAATCTGTCCCCTTCGGGGACTAATTATATTGCTGTTTTTTTACGCACGACGCACGACGCAATACGCATGACGAAACAAAATAGTCCCTACCCCGCCCTCTTAGCCAAGATCCCCTTCAGCTCCTTCATAAACTGATTGACATCCTTGAATTGACGATAGACCGAGGCAAAGCGCACATAGGCTACCTGGTCCAGGCGAGACAACCTCTGCATAAGTATCTCGCCGATAAACACCGCCGGGACCTCCCGTTCGAATCTCTTTAGCACCTCTTTTTCTATGCCTACGACCAGCTCCTCTATCTTTTCTATGGGGATGGGGCGTTTCTCGCAGGCCTTGATTATCCCGGCCTTTATCTTCTGGCGGTCAAACACCTCGCGCCGGCCGTCCTTCTTGCTGACCATAAGCGGCATATCCTCGATAGACTCATAAGTAGTAAACCTGCGCCCGCACTTTAGGCACTCCCGCCGCCGCCGCACCGACCGGCCATCGGAACTGGCGCGCGAATCCATAACTTTGTCCTCTTTATAACAACAAAATGGACAACGCATTATTAGTTGGGGGTTCAGGATTCGGGGTTCGGGGATTGTTTTGAACCCCGGGAGACCAAATATAATACCGCCATTCGGACGGCCACTCCATTAGTGACCTGCTCTAAGATAACGCTATTTTTGCCGTCGGCAACCTCCGGGCTCAACTCAATGCCGCGATTGACCGGGCCGGGATGCAAGATCAACAAATCATTCTTCGCCCGGCGCAACCTTTGTTTGTCGATACCAAACAAGCGGCGATATTCGTTTATGTCGGGAATCTCTCTGCCCGGTTCTCTTTGTCGCTCGAACTGCAAGCGCAAGACATTTATCACGTCTGCGCGTTTTATTGCCTCGTCCAAAGACAAAAAGACGCCTACCCCCAAATCGTCGACATCCCTGGGGATAAGCGTGGGCGGGGCGCAGATACTAACCTCGGCGCCCATAGCCTTTAGCCCATAAATATTGGAACGGGCAACACGGGAATGGGCAATATCTCCAATAATACAAACACTGAGACGGGAAATCCGCCCCTTTTTCTCGCGGATAGTAAATAAATCCAACAGCCCCTGGGTAGGATGCTCATTGCAACCGTCGCCGGCATTAATCACCGAGACATCGATGGCGCGGGATAAAAGATAAGGCAGCCCGGCCGAAGAATGACGAACAACGATAATATCCACATTCATCGCCTGAATATTTCGCGCCGTGTCTATCGCCGATTCCCCCTTAACCATAGAACTCTCTGCCGATGACATGTTCAGGGTGTCCGCAGAAAGCCTTTTTGCGGCAAGCTCAAAGGAGATGCGCGTACGCGTAGACGGTTCCCAAAAAAACAACACCACAGTCTTGCCGCGCAGGGCCGGGACCTTCTTAATCTTACGCGCCGAAACCTCCTTAAATGCCCGGGCGCTATCTAAGATAGCCTCGATCTCCCGCCGGCCCATCCCCTTAAGCCCCAACAAATGCATTTCCCCCCCAGTTTCCGGTGTCTTCTTTTGACAAAAATCAACTCAAAAACTCAGGAAACTAATATTGCCACCTCGTCTTTGCCGTCTGTCTCTTGCATCCTGACCACTATCTCCTCTTGCGAAGAAATACGGATATCTCTTCCAACATAATCCGGGCGAATAGGCAGCTCGCGATGCCCGCGGTCTACCAACACCGCCAACCGTATCGCCGCCGGACGGCCAAAATCCACCAGCTCCGACAAAGCGCATCTAATCGTCCGGCCGGTATACAACACATCATCGACGAGAATAACCACCTTGCCCTCAATATCAAAGCCTATCTCGGTATTATGGAGCGCAGGTTGAGAGGCCGCAATATGGCTGAGGTCGTCGCGATAAAGAGTGATATCCAGCGCCCCCAGAGGAATAGACATCCCGCTTATCCTGCAAATATGCCTTTGCAGGCGATCCGCCAAAACCGCCCCTCGCGTGCGTATTCCTATAATCGCTATGTTATCAACCGGGCTTTCTTTTTTGGTAATCTCGCAGGCGATATTTTGTATAACCAGCGCCATCTCATCTTTATTCAACAACCTGGATTTTTCTGTCATATCCTATCGTTTTGACGTTTTTGCGCTGACGCGCGATTAGGGATTTGATTCTTTTCTTGTCATTCTCTGCAAAAGCAGAGAATCCAGTTCGGCTTGGCCAAAGGCTCAAGCCGAACAATAACAGATAATTTATACCATACAACCCATAATAACACCATTTCTTAAATATGCAACTCTTATTTTCGAAAATTGACACTGGCGCGCAATCCGTTATGGATTCCCGCTTTCGCGGTAATGACAGGGGTGGGCGGTATGCGGGAATGACGCCCAACCCTCCTTGTTATGCCCGAATGTTTTAATCGGGCATCCATTGCCCCGCATTCGGAACTATGTCCCGAAGCGCGAAAACAAATATGGCCCCTGGGTAAAATTTAGCGGAACTCGAACCAGACTTGGGTGACGGGTTTGTTGGCCTCGTTTTCGATTAACTTGCGGGAGAGGTCGACCGCGGCCTTAAGCTCCTCGGTCTTGTTCTTGAGGTATTTCACATCCGTAGATTGTTCGCGGGAAATATCAAACATCTCATCCAACCCCTCGAGCTTCATGCTGCTCATCTTTTTTATCTTCTCCGACATCGTAACCAGCTGGGAATATACCGCCTCCATATCCGAGATTGCGCCGTTCATATCCGAGATGTCTATTTTCTTCAACGCGGCCTCGACAATGGCGAACTGGCTGCTCATATCCGTTATCGTCTGGCCCACCGCCGCGATATCCGCGGCCGTGCCTGCGGTGCTCACGACCTGGCCTAAGATCGTCGCCGTGGCATCCTTGACATCCTGCACCGTATCCTTTACCGTGTCTATGCGCGTAGACAGCGGCTGGGTGCCGGTGGCCGTAAGCACCTGGGCCGTCTTGGCCCTTATCGCCGCGATGCGGCCAAACACGGTCTTGGTCGAGGAGGTGTCCGTGGCCGCGCCAATCGCCGTAGACACATTGCCCACATCCGTCTTGACCGCGCTGATGTCGCCGCGCGCCCCGGTAACCTGGGTAGAGACCGTGGCCACCTGGGCGGCCACATTACTTACATCCGTCCTGATACTATCCATCTCCTCCTCTTTCTGAATACTAAACACCCCGCCGGAGGTATAGGTATTGCTATTATAGGTTATCCCGGCCCGGGCAAAATAGACCTTGCTCTTATCTAAGCTCACCCCGCTGACCCCCCAGATAAACACATAGACCCCGCCATTCTGGATCGCGCTGGAGAGGCTGACAATTGTCGTATTACCGTCCTTGATATCAATAGTCGCCGGCTGAGACGCGCTAAACGCATTCTGGTTGGTCTGCAACAACCCCTTTCTCTCCAGCCAGGCCTTGAAGGTTACCGTATCCGTGGCCTTGCTGTAGACATAATCTATGTTTACATTATAGGCCACTGCGGCATTGGCGCTGTTCTCCAGCCTCACGGAGCGGGCCTGATCGCTGTTGGCCACCCAGTTGCGGTCGGTCTGGGATGAGCCGTATGTAGAACTTAAACCGGACCAGGTCGTAGAATAAGTCCCGTAGGCATAGTTGCGCGTAACCGGGGCATTCAGGGCATTATCCGTTACGGCCCAGGTGCTCCCCGCCCCGGACTTGACCTCGCTGACACTTAGGCTCTGGATATACCCCCCGCTATCTAGGTCCGTGACATTCCAGGTTATCTGATAATACTTGACATCAAAGGCCGCGGAGACCTTGGTCGCGACCAGGGCCCCGCTATGCTCGACATCGGTAATCCGTATCTTCACCAGGATATCCCGGTCAACCTGGGGGTCCAAACCGTTGGCCAGCAAGATATCCGGCACCCCGGCCCAGGAATAACTCCCCCCGGCGCAGGCCCCCCCGCTGGTAGTGTCGCAATTACCAACAATGGACTGCCAGTTGCTATAGGCCCCCCGGCATCCAGCTCCGTGGAATACTCTATGTTCACCCTGTTTATCGCGCCCGCGGTATTCCAGGTAATCGCGTGCGTATCGCCCACGCCGAAGTCCGTGGCCGCCAGCGGCGAGGTAATCGTGAATATCCCCTTAATCGGGTCGGCGCCGGCCACCCCCGTGGCCCTATCAATCACCACCCCCGCGGGATTGGCTGTCTCCACTACCCAGGCCCCCGGGTCGCCAATGGCCGCGGGATTAACCGCCCCGCTCAACGTCAGCCCGGAAAACGCCGCGGCAGAAAACCCGCTACTCACGGGGATGCTCACTGTATCCCCGTTTACGACGCAGGGAACCGCGGAGAGGGCCGGGCTGGTTGCCGAGGCCGTAATCGTTCCGCTCAGGTCAAAGCCGGAGGGAAAAGCGTGGGCGCCGGCTTCCTGTTCCCTCGAAGTCTCCGGGCCGGCCTTCGGGAGTTCACGCTTCGGTTCCACCAGGCAGACCCGGCCTTCAGGATCGATCAGGAGCGGTTGACGGCTGAGCTCGAAAAACTTCTGGGACGAGATCGGGTGGTGTTTTACGACCCACAAACAGCATGGCGATACGAAAGAACCACCCAGAAAGTGGGAGATGTGGATGTCGGGAAGCCCGACGCAGAGGAAGCGCTAGCCGCCAGAACCCTTCAGCAAGAGATATGGGGCAGTGAGCCGGAC
>JBHHYQ010000080.1:0-5347 GCA_046757595.1 Candidatus Omnitrophota bacterium | reverse complement strand
GCCAAACTTTTGATTAACCCCCCAAATTTTCTTTTGCTTGATGAGCCGACGACGCATCTTGATATCGATGCCGTAGGCGCGTTGATTAAGGCGTTGAAAGATTACGAAGGGACGATAGTTTTTATTAGCCACGATATCCATTTTGTCCGTTCTCTGGCTGAGAGTGTATTCGAAATAAAAGAGGGCAGGGTTAGGAAGTTTTATGGAAATTTCGACTATTATCTGGAGGAGCGGAATAAGAGAACATTCCGCATCAATGGCGCGCGGCAGGATAGCCGTAGCAGAGGCGTGGGGAAAATAGGGCGGGAGGCGAACGATAAAGATAAGGAAAGGTCCGCAGAAAATCTGTTGGTTGAAAAAAAACGACAAGAAGAACGCAGTCTTTACAATAAGAATATTAAGGAGATTGCCCGGTTGAAGAGAAAAAGAGATAAGCTTAATTTGGAGCGTTTTGCCAAGGCGCGGGTTATAGCCGATCCGCCAGTTTATCATGATGATAATTCGTTGGAGAGATATGCAGCGCGCCTGCGGGAGATAGAGCGTGCGATTTCTCTGATTGATAAAAAGATAGCAGATTTCAAAAAACAATTTAATTCGCATAGTTGTTTATCGTAATATATTTTGATTTAGGCTGTGTTATGCCCGATGGTGTCTATTAGCCATAGGGTAGTATTCGGGAATGACACGGCTTTTACTAACCCTTGATTTACTAATGCGTAATTTATAAGCCAGGATTTTGCCCGTAGGCAAGGCGCGCGGCCCATCCACTGGATGGGCGCCCCGCGGGGGGGTATCCAGAGGAAAAGGACGGGTCGGCCAAACGGAGGCGCTTCGAGGAGGAGCAACGTAGCCTACGGGCAAAATCCTGGCTTATAAATTACGCATTAGTAAATCAAGGGTTAGTAAGGCTCCCCGGCCTTTCCAAAACGGATTGCGCAGAGAGCAATACTGCGTATGGTTTCTCAAACATTATCAAAGAGCTATAGATGCCATCTGTAGCATTGCTCTCTGCCAGGGGCGGATCATGTTGGATATGCGCAATCCGCCTCTGGAGGAAAATTTAAAAAGGTCCTGAAACAGGACATATTCGGTAATTAGTTTCTCCTGGAAAAGAATTAAAATCGCAACATATTGCGCTTGAAATTTTATTCGGGCGCTGCAATTGTGTCTATCATGATTTTTTCAGGGGGGAGGGGGGACTAATTATATCAAATAAAATTTTTACGCGCGGCGCAATATGCGCGATAAACAGAGTTACCTGTTTTTGTCGTATTGAGTTTTGGCATCTGATAGCGGATTTTATGGTTGATAAATTTTGCTGTGGCGTAGTGGGGTGATGAATGGTATTTTTGGACGGGAAGTGGTTGTCGGAGAAAGAGGCCAAGGCGCGGATATACGAGCCGGGTTTTCTTTATGGGCAGGGGGTGTTTGAGACGATGCTTGCCCGGGGCGGGAACATATTCCGTCTGGAGGCCCATCTTTCCCGGCTATGCAAATCTGCGGGGTTGGTGGGGATAAACCTGGAATACCCCTGGGGTGAATTAAAGGATATGGTAACCCGCGCCGTTAAGATGGAGAGACGCCATTTTTCTTATGTCCGGCTGACGGTATGGGCCGCCTCCCCGGGCAGCGCGGCGCATATCTCGCTGGTGTCCAGGGATTATCGGCCTTATTCCCGGGAGAGATACCTGCAGGGATTTGCCGCTGTCTTGAGCCGAATGCGCCAGAACGAATTTTCCTTTTTGTCCAATATCAAGTCTTCCTGCCGTCTGCATCTTTTCCTGGCCGAGCTGGAGGCCAAAGACAAACGGGCGGATGAGGCGATATTACGCAATACCCGCGGCAACATCGCCGAGGGAACACGGACGAATATTTTCCTGGTAAAGGATAATATGTTGCGCACACCGGATATCTCTTCCGGGTGCCTGCCGGGGGTGATGCGCGAGACGGTTATGGAGATTGCGGCCCGGGAAAAGATGGCCGCAGACGAAGGCGCTATAAGCCTCGAGGAGTTGTTTGGCGCGGATGAGGCCTTTCTTACCAATTCTTTGATCGGCGTTATGCCCTGCACGGTTATCGACGGTCGGGGGATAGGCCAGGGCCGGCCGGGCAGGATAACGCAGATATTGATGGAGAAACTGGAGGGCTATGCCTAAGAAGAGATCGTTGCGGCCTGCGCCTACGCATTATTGCCCGGGTTGCGGGCACGGTATCGTCCATCGCCTGGTCTGTGAGGTTATCGACGAGCTGGATATCCGCGAGAAGGTAATTGCCGTGGCCCCGGTTGGCTGCGCGGTAATCGCCTACGACTACTGGGAGTTCGATTGCTGCGAGGCCGCGCACGGCCGGGCCCTGGCCGTGGCCACGGGGATAAAGAGGGTGCGCCCGCAAAATATCGTCTTTAGTTATCAGGGCGACGGGGACCTTGCCGCGATTGGCTGCGCCGAGACCCTGCATGCGGCAAATCGGGGGGAGAACTTAACCGTAATCTTTATCAATAACGCTATCTACGGGATGACCGGGGGCCAGATGGCCCCGACTACGCTCCTGGAACAAAAGACGGCCACTACTCCGCAGGGAAGAAAGGGGCGCGAAGATGGCTATCCTTTGAAAATTAGCGAGTTGCTTTGCGGGCTTAAGGGCGCGCGGTATCTGGAGCGGGTGAGCGTAAGCGCGCCCCGGCGGGTACTTGCGGCAAAGGCGGCGATAAAGAGGGCCTTTGTCAATCAGTGCGAGGGCCGGGGGTTTTCTTTGGTCGAGGTGTTGTCGGCCTGCCCGACTTACCTCGGCCTTAAGCCCCCCCAGGCCGTTAAGTGGATAGAAGAGGTTATGGCGCGGGAATTTCCTTTGGGGAGGAGTAAGGGGTAATGCGCCTTTATCAAGACCAAAGACCAATGCTTCGGGACACAGTCCCGAAGCATTGGTCTTTGGTCTTGATAAACATAGAAAGGCAGAGGGATGACGGAAAAGGTCATTTGTGCCGGGTTTGGCGGTCAGGGGATTATGGTAATGGGGAAATTTTTGGCCAACCTTGGTTTGGCCACCGGGCGCTTCGTTACTTATCTTCCTGCTTATGGCGCGGAGGTGCGGGGGGGAGCGGCGCATTGCGCGGTGATAATCTCTGACGAGGAGATATATTCGCCTTTTGTCGAACAGGCCGATACGGCGATAATGATGAACGGGCCGTCCCTGGCCAGGTTCGCGGCGCGGGTTAGGCCCAAGGGGATGATCTTATTGAATGCGTCTTTGTCTGCGCCCCCCCGGCGCAGGGGTAATCCCGGGGTTTTGCCCCTGCCTTTTAGCGACATCGCCGCGGACCTGGGCAATATCAAATGCGCCAATACCGTAGCCTTGGGGGCATATCTGGCGATAAAGAATATTGCCGCGGCCGCGGCAGTCGACAAGGTCCTGGACAAGATGCTGTCCGGATTAAGCAGGGAGATTATTGAGGTAAATCGCAAGGCAATAGAGAGAGGGAAGTCTGAGACGGCAAGGAGAGACACTGCTTAATGAGACAAAAAGTGACATTGTCGGTTTTTGTCTCATTAACGGGTAGTGTGAGAATAGAATTATATGATTACCGTTCGTTTTGCTCCCAGTCCTACGGGATATTTGCATTTAGGCGGGGCCAGGACAGCCTTGTTCAATTGGCTCTATGCCCGGCGTCAGGGGGGGAAGTTTATCCTACGTATCGAGGATACGGACAGGGAACGTTCCCGTCCGGAATACCTGGATGAGATCCTGCAAAGCCTGGAATGGCTAAAGATGGACTGGGATGATATATACTATCAGAGCAAAAGGTTCGATGTTTACCGGGATTATGCCCAGCGGCTTCTTGACCAGGGGGGGGCCTATCGCGCGGATAACGGGGCGATTATTTTTCGGGTTCAGGGCCAAGAAAAAATAAAAGTTCGCGATATAATCCGCGGGGATATAGAGTTCGATATTGGCTTAATCAAGGACCAGGTGTTGATAAAGGCCGACGGCAGCCCGGCCTATAATTTTGCCTGCGTGGTCGATGACGCCTTGTTGGGGATAACTCATATCCTGCGGGGAGACGACCATATCTCCAATACCCCCAAGCAGGCAATATTGTATCGGGCCCTGGGATTTAAGCCCCCTAAGTTTGCCCATCTGCCTTTAATCCTTGGTTCGGACGGGGGGCGGCTTTCCAAACGCACCAATGCTACGGCAGTCAGCGATTATCGCCGCATGGGATACCTGCCCGAGGCCTTGCGCAATTATCTTTTATTGTTGGGTTGGTCCCCGGGGGGAAACCAGGAGGTAATAGACATTCAGGCGGCGATAAACAAGTTCGAGCTGCGGCAGATTAATAAAACAGCGGCCGTATTCGACATCAACAAGCTGGACTGGCTGAACGGCCGTTACATCAAAAAATACGATCCGGAAAGATTGGTTGATTCGGTCATCCCTTTTCTGAAAAAGGCCGGCTATATCGATAATGAAAATTTTAGTAGAGATAAGCTGGTTTTTATGGTAAAATTATTTCAGGGGCGGGTGTCTCGTTTGGCCGATTTTGCCGATTGGGCCGGGTTCGTGTTTAGGGATGATATAGAGTTCGAGGCCGCGGCCAAACAGAGGTTTTTGGAAAAGGACCTTGGCCGCGAGTTCGAATTATTGGCCGCGCGCTTCGAAGGCCTGTCGGAGTGGACGGCGCCGGTTATAGAAGAGGCATTCCGCGGCCTGGTGGCCGAGCTGGGGCTTAAGGCCGGAGACCTGGTACATCCCGTGCGTATTGCCTTGAGCGGAAGGACGGTCGGCCCGGGCCTGTTCGAGACAATCGCCTTGTTGGGAAAAGATAAGGTTATAGCGCGTCTGTCGCGCGCCCGGCAATTTTGGCAGGAGAAAGGTAGGGAATAGGCGTAAAAGATTAAACGGATATTCGCGAATAAATTCAGGAGAAACAAACTCTTCGCCGAAGGCGAATCCGCCATGCTTTTTGGCGGAAACAAACTCAATGAACTCAACAAACTCAATAAACTCAACAAACTTAAATGCCCTGTCGTCTAATCGGTAGGACACGAGACTCTGGATCTCGGTATTGTGGTTCGAGTCCACACGGGGCAGCCAATTTTGGGCTTTGCCCAAAATTGGCAGAGCAATTGAGCAATAATTGCGCAGGTGGTGGAATGGCAGACACGATAGTTTGAGGGGCTATTGGCCGCAAGGCTGTGCGGGTTCAACTCCCGCCCTGCGCACTTTTGATAGGGCCCGTCACCGTAATGTTACAAAATTGACATTCAGACTGCGTCACAATTAATCGTATAACATATCAGCGCCTTGTTAATTTTCAGGCCAGTTTAGGCTTTTTGATATGCAGTAAGTC
>JBHHYQ010000079.1:0-5474 GCA_046757595.1 Candidatus Omnitrophota bacterium | reverse complement strand
GGTGAGACAAGGCCAATAAGAACAAAGGGAGGAGGTTATGTCGTTAGGAGAGGTATATTTGACGCGGGAAGGGCACGAAAAGTTGACGCAAGAGCTGGAGCAGCTTAAGACGGCGCGGCGCAGGGAGATATCTAAGGCCATCGGCGAGGCGCGGGAACAGGGAGATATCAGCGAGAATGCCGAATACGATGCGGCTAAAGAGGCCCAGGCCTTAAACGAGGCCAAGATTGCCGAACTGGAGGATAAGCTGGCCCGGGCGCGCATTCTCGATGACGAAAATATCCCCAAAGACGAGGTGTTGATAGGTGCCAGGGTCAAGTTGAAAGACCTGGATACGGATGAGGAGTTGGAATATATGCTGGTTTCGGAGGTAGAGGCCGATTTTTCCGCGGGAAAGATATCCGTGGGCTCGCCGGTGGGCAAGGGGTTGTTGGGTCACAAGAAAGGTGAGGTCGTGGAGATGGACATCCCCGCGGGAAAACTGCGGTATAAGATACTTAATATCTCGCGAGGATAGGCCTTCGGTAGGCGGCAGGTTTCAGGCTGAAATGGTGTTGGGCTTTTGGCAGAACGATAGTTTAACAAGGGAGGTTCCATGCAGGATTTTACGCCGGAGGACATTATAAACGCCGGGAAAAAGAATGCGAGGCAATATTTGCCTTATCTTCGTTTTGTCCCTTTTGTTGTCTTGGGATTGGCCTTGCTTATTGCCGCGGCCGGTTCGATTTATTCTATCGGCCCGGAAGAGGTAGGCGTGGTGCAGAGGTTTGGCCGTTACGACCATACTACGGGGCCGGGGCTGCACTTTAAGGTCCCCCTGGCAGACAAGGTTACTCCCGTAAAGGCCAAGCGGGTATTCAAGGAAGAGTTTGGTTTCCGCACCGTGCGGCCGGGGATAAAGACCAGGTATTCCTCGCGGGATTATTCCGAAGAGTCGCTGATGCTTACCGGGGACTTGAATATCCTGGATGTGCGCTGGATTGTGCAGTTCAGGATTAACGACCCGATGAAGCTATTGTTTAAAACCCGCGACCCTATCGACAATATCCGCGATGTCTCGGAGGTGGTGATGCGGCGGCTGGTAGGCAACTATTTGGTCGACGAGGCCCTGACCACCTCTCGCCAGGAGATCAACGACCAGGCCCAGGTAGAGATCCAAAAGATTCTCAATGCCTACAATACCGGGGTCCAGGTGGTGACGGTAAAGCTTTTGGATGTCAATCCGCCGGATTCGGTAAAGCCGGCGTTTAACGAGGTAAACGAGGCCAAGCAGGAGAAGGAGCGGATGATCAACCAGGCCTGGGAAAACTATAATAAGGTTATCCCCAAGGCCAAGGGCGAGGCCGAGCGGACAATCCGTCAGGCCGAGGGATACAGCCTGGACAAGGTCAACCGGGCCAAGGGCGAGGCCGAGCGGTTTTTGGCGGTGTTGGCCAAGTATAAACAGGCCCCGCAGATTACCCGCAAGAGGCTTTACCTGGAGACGATGCTTAAGGTTATGCCCCGGGCCAAAGAAAAGTATATCATCGACCCGCAACAGTCGTCGATATTGCCGTTGTTGAATTTGGGGGGTAAAGATAAGTAGCGCGTCAGAGCAACGGTGCATACGAGCAACAGAGCGCAATCCGGGTTACCGGAATACTAACGTTCTACTGGCGCTCTTGTGCTTGTCGCAATTGTAACTAATCGGAGGTAAAGATGAAGTCATTGTTTGGTGTAGTAGGGGTTTTATTCGTTCTGGTCGTGGTTGCGCTTATCAGCGGGGCGGCATATATCGTTTCCGAGACGCAACAGGTGGTGATTACGCAATTCGGTTCGCCGGTAGGCAAGCCGATTGTCGAGGCCGGCCTGCATTTCAAGACGCCGTTTATCCAGCAGGCCAATTATTTCGAGAAAAGGCTTTTGGGTTGGGACGGCGACCCCAACCAGATACCCACGCGGGATAAAAAGTATATCTGGGTAGACACCTATGCCCGTTGGCGCATTGCCGACCCCCTTAAGTTCCTGCAGTCCGTAGGCAACGAGATAGGCGGGCATGCCCGTTTGGACGATATCGTAAATTCCGCCACCCGCGATGTAATCACCGGGCACCGCCTGGTGGAGGCCGTGCGCAATACCAACCGTATATTGGAGCTGGGCGATATCTCTCAGAATGTCTCGGTTGCCGACGAGGCCCTGGAGCAAATCGAAGACGGGCGCCAGGCCCTGGAGGGGCTGATTTTGGAGCGGGCGAGCAAACTGGCTCCCCAATACGGCATCGAACTGGCAGATGTGCGCATCAAACGGATAAACTATGTCCAGGATGTGCGGCGCAAGGTCTACGAACGGATGATCGCCGAGAGAAAACGCGCCGCAGAGCAATATCGTTCCGAAGGCCAGGGCAAGTCGGCGGAGATAGAAGGGCAGTTGGGCAAGGAGCTGAAACAGATAACCTCCGAGGCCTATCGCCAGGCCGAGATACTCAAGGGAAAGGCCGACGCCGAGGTCTTAAAGATTTACGCCGATGCCTACAGCCGCGACCCCGAGTTTTACTCTTTCACCAAGACCCTAAGGACCTACGAGCAGACCGTTGATGACAAAAGCACGGTGATCCTGACCACGGACAGCGATTATTATAAGTACATAAAGAGCCTTAAGGGGGAATGAAGTTAAACAAAGAC
The DNA here is from genome assembly GCA_046757595.1 of Candidatus Omnitrophota bacterium. GTDB lineage: Bacteria > Omnitrophota > Gorgyraeia > Ghiorseimicrobiales > Ghiorseimicrobiaceae > JBHHYQ01. The sequence continues at coordinate 2,814 of JBHHYQ010000079.1, read as the reverse complement.
CTTAACTTCTTAAGTGTATTTTGTGTTGCTACCGGGGCGATGATTAGTTCCGGGTTGTTCGTCTTGCCCGGACTGGCCCATGCCCAGGCCGGGCCGGCCGTGGTTCTGTCTTATCTTTTTGCCGGGATATTGGCCGTAACCGGGATGCTCTCTCAGGCCGAGCTGATATCGGCAATGCCCAAGGCCGGGGGGACATATTTTCATGTTACCCGCAGTATGGGCCCGGCCGCAGGCACCGTAGATGGCCTGTTGACCTGGTTTTCCTTAAGCCTAAAGAGCGCCTTTGCCCTTATCGGGATGGCTGCCTTTGCCGCATTTATCGGCGGGGTAAATATCCGATTTGTCGCGGCTGTCTTGTGCCTGTTTTTTACTTTGGTCAATATCTTGGGGGTAAAGGGGGCCGGGCGGCTGCAGGTGGCCTTGGTTGTGGTATTGTGGACGGCCTTGTCTTTTTATGTATTGCGGGGCCTCCCGGCGGTAGACTGGGATAACTTTCGGCCCTTTTTTGCTGCCGGCGGTATGGCCGCGGTGTTCTCTACGGCCGGCCTGGTCTTTGTCTCTTACGGGGGATTGCTTAAGGTTTCCAGCATTGCCGAAGAGGTAAAGGACCCGGCGCGGGTAATACCGTTGGCGATGATCTTTTCTTTGCTTACGGTGACCCTGCTTTATATCGTCGTGGTCTTCGTTGCCAGCGGCGTCTTGGGCGCCGGCCAGCTCGATAACTCCCTGACGCCGATATCCGAGGCCGCCTTCGTGTTTCTCGGGCCGGGGGGGCGGGCAATCCTGAGTATTGCCGCAATACTGGCCTTTGTCTCCACGGCCAATGCCGGGATTATGGCCGCCTCGCGTTATCCTTTGGCCTTAAGCCGGGATGACCTTTTGCCCAAGTTCATCGGCCGGATAAACAACAGGTTCCGCACGCCGCATATCGCCATTATCTTCACCGGGGCGCTGATCATCATTGCCTTGTTCCTGCGACTGGAGATCCTGGTAAAGTTTGCCTCCGGCGCGCTTATCTTGACCTTTATCCTTTCCTGTCTTTCCGTGATCATCTTAAGGGAAAGCCGGCTGCAGAATTACCGGCCTTGTTTTCGCTCGCCGTTTTACCCCGGAATACAACTGGCCGGGATTGCCGGGTTTGGATTTTTGCTGGTAGAGATGGGCCGGGGGGTCTTGCTTGTCGCCGCATTGGTCGTTTCTGTCGGGCTTTTTGTCTACTGGTTCTACGGTCGTATCCGCGTCAGCCGGGAGTTTGCCCTGTTGCATCTTATCGAGCGGATTACGGCCAAGGAGCTTACCACGCACTCTCTGGAAACGGAGCTGAAAGAGATTATCCGCGAGCGCGACGACATCGTCAAAGACCGCTTCGACCACATAATCGAAGACAGCGCGGTCCTGGACATCGAAGAGGCGATAACGATGGAGGATTTTTTTCGTCGGGCAGCAGGGGAATTGGCGCAAAAACTGGCTATGGATAAAGATGTATTGTTCGACCTTCTTTTGCGGCGGGAAAAAGATGGCACGACGGTGTTGAACCCGGAGCTGGCCATACCCCATATCGTTATTCCCGGCAGCGCAAAATTTACCATCTTGCTTGCCCGCTGTCGGCAGGGCATAAAATTTTCTCAGGGCTCCCCCAAAGTAAAAATAGTCTTTGTCTTGGCCGGGACGAAAGACGAACGCAACTTTCACCTGCGCGCCCTCTCGGCAATCGCCCAGATCGTCCAGGATGCGCATTTCGAGAAAAGCTGGCTGGCGGCAAAGACCGGGGAGGTTCTGCGCGACATCGTGTTATTGGGAGAGCGCAGGAGGCATTCGTGAATTACATCGATATCTTTGGCCTGGTTGCCGGGGCATTGACCACGGGGTCGTTTTTGCCGCAGATTATCAAGATATATCGTACGAAAAAGACAGAGGACTTGTCTTTGGGGATGTATGCTATTTTGACCCTGGGGATCTTTCTCTGGGCGGTCTACGGGGTTGCCTCTCACACTATGCCGATAGTCGCGGCGAATTCTTTGGCCACGGCGTTTTGTGTGTATATATTAGCGATGAAGATTAGGTATGGGTAGTGAAAAGGAGAGGACAAAGGATAAAAGAGTAAAATAAATCACACAATATGTAATTTACAAATTATAAACAATAATTGAGTCATTCGAAAAGAAATTTGCCATAAACATAGACCTGATTGCCGCGGCCCGGATGATTTGCTGCGCAATGTCTATAGCATCATTGCCGTAAATCTTAAATGTCACTATGCCGACATTCATTTATAAAGCTAAGAAGGGCCCCACGGAGGTAACGGTTGGGGAGCTGGAGGCTTCTTCCCAGGAAGAGGCCGTGGCCGAGCTGGATAAGTTGGGGCTGATTCCGGTTAGTATTGCCGAGAAGGCGCCTTGTTCCGGGCAGCCCGGCAGTCGTCCTGAGGGGGCGTTTGTCCGGGAATGCCCCGGGGCCTCGCAATCGCGGCCCGCGCCCGCGCCTGTGAGGGCAAGGCAGGAAACGAGGCAATATGCGGATGCGGGTTCGGGCGAGGCAAGGATTCTCCGCGTCAAGGCCAAAGATTTGGATGTCTTTACGCGGCAGTTGTCTAGCTTAGTAAAGGCCAACGTGCCTATCCTGCGGGCATTGTCTTTAATACTGGATCAGAGCGAGAGCAGGCAGCTGAGGGGTGTCGTGTCCGGCTTGCAAAAGGATGTTCGCGACGGAAAGATGCTTTCCGACGCTATGGCCAAATACCCGCGGGTCTTCAATAATTTATATCTGAATATGGTGCGTTCCGGAGAAAGGGCCGGGGCCTTGGATGAGGTCTTG
>JBHHYQ010000078.1:0-5555 GCA_046757595.1 Candidatus Omnitrophota bacterium | reverse complement strand
TTTGCCAGGCCGAATTACCCCTTCTGTTCTCTCTGTTTGAGCTCAGGAAGGCCTTCCTCCCTGGTAAATGTCTATTGGTTAAGGGAAAATTAATAGCTGTGCCTAAATCATACCTGGCGCGCTCTATCCATTTCCTGGTGATATTATCGATTGTCTTTGTTACCACGGCAATATAACAGACTATTCTCCTATGTCCCGACGATAATGCGCGCCGGCAAAACTTATCTTTTCTACGGCGCTGTAGGCGCGCCGGCGGGCATCTTCCATTGTCTCGCCCAAGGCGCTAACGCCCAGGACCCTGCCCCCGTTGGTCAACAGCGCGCCGGCGGGGCCGCCTCCGTCGGCCTGTCTCGTGCCGGAATGAAAGACAAAGACATCTTTTTGGGCCGCGGCCTGTTCCAGGCCGAAGATCTCCCGGCCCTTTTGATACGCGCCGGGGTAGCCTTGCGATGCCATAACCACATTAAGGCAAAACTGCGGCCTTATCTCCAGCTCGACATCTTCTATCCCCCCATCGACCACAGCCAATATTATATCCAATAAATCCGATCTTAGCAAGGGCAAAACCGCCTGGGCCTCCGGGTCGCCGAAACGGACATTGAATTCCAGGACCTTAGGCCCTTGTTCGGTAACCATCAACCCGGCGTAAAGCACGCCTTTGTAAAACATCCCCTCCTGCCGCATCCCGCAAAGCAAGGGGGCGATTATCGCAGAGCGCGCCTGTTGCAGCAATGCCTGCGAGGCAAACGGCAGGGGAGAGTAGGCCCCCATACCGCCGGTATTCGGCCCCTTCCCCCCCTCGAATACCGCCTTATGGTCCTGGGCCGCAGGCAAAACGACAAACCCCTCTCCCCGGCAAAGGGCCAATACAGAGACCTCTTTCCCCTTAAGGCACTCCTCGACAATCACCCTTGCCCCGGCAGAGGCAAACACCTTATCCCGCAATATCCTGGTCAATGCCCCTTTTGCCTCTGCCTTGTCCTGGGCAATGGTTACGCCTTTTCCCGCGGCCAGGCCATCGGCCTTAACCACCAAAGGAAAGTCCTTCTCCTCCAAACCCTCGATATACCCCAGGGCCTTATCCCATTCGCGCTGGGAAAAGACCTTGTAGGCAGCCGTCGGCAGGCCATATTTAACCATCAACTCTTTGGCGAATATCTTGCTTGCCTCCAGGCGGGCGCAGGCCTTGTCCGGGCCGAATATCTTAAGCCCGCGACGTTCGAACTCATCGACTATGCCCAAGGCCAAAGGCGCCTCCGGGCCGACGATGGTTAAGTCCACGGCATTATCCCGGGCAAACCCCGCTAATCTCTCTATATCCCGGGCAGCTATGTCCACGCACTCGGCTACAGCCGAGATACCGGCATTGCCCGGGGCGCAATAGACCTTGTCAACCTTATGGCTCTGGCCGATCTTCCAGGCCAGGGCATGCTCTCTGCCCCCGGAACCAACAATCAATATCTTCATACGCCCCGTTATAGCGGACAGCCGCAAGGGCTGTCCCTACAATCCACTATTCACTATCCTCACACCACGTCCTTTGACGACCTTGCCGATAGGCCAGGATTTAACACCTAACTCGTAAAGCCGGCGAATAACCCGGGTGGCGTATTTTTTCTCCGTTACCAATACCAGCCCGATGCCCATATTGAAGGTGCGAAACATCTCTGCCGCGGGGATATCGCCCTTTTTTTGGATGCGGTGGAATATCCCCGGTATGGGCCAGGCTCCTTTTTCTATCTCGATGCCCAGGCCTTTAGGGATAATGCGGGTTATCTTTTCGTAAAAACCTCCCCCGGTAATATGGGCGATACCTTTTATAGTTCGGAATTCGTAGTTCGGAGTTCGGAGCAAAAACAAAATCGGCTTTACATAGATACGGGTGGGCCGGAGTAATTGCCGGGAGTATCTCTTAAGTTCGGACAGGGAAAAGACCTTGCGCGCCAGGGAAAAGCCGTTGGAATGCAGGCCGCTGGAGGCCAGGCCGATTAGGGTATCTGCGCATTCTATCCTTGTCCCGTCGATTATCTTATCCCTCTCCACGACCCCCACGCAGAACCCGGCCAGGTCATAGCTGCCCCGGGCATACATCCCGGGCATCTCTGCCGTCTCCCCCCCCACAAGGCTGCACCCGGCCAGGCCGCAGCCTTTGCGAATGCCCCGAACCACCGAGGTCAGGACGCGGCTATTCAACTTTCCGCAGGCGATATAATCGAGGAAAAAAAGCGGCCGCGCCCCGCAACAAAGCAGGTCGTTTACGCTCATCGCCACCAGGTCTATGCCTACGGTATCGTGCCTGTTTACCAAAGCGGCAATCTTTAACTTCGTGCCCACGCCGTCGCAGGATGAGACAAGCACCGGCCGGCGATAGCGGCGTTTGTCAAAACCATACAACGCCCCAAACCCGCCGATGCCGCTAATTACATTTTTGTCTCCGCCGGCCTTAGTCAATGCCCCAATCCTCCGGACAAACTCTCCGGCCCCGACCACATCCACACCCGCTGTCTTATAATCCATATTCCAAAATAATGTTACAAAAGCGACAATCAGACTGTGTCACAATAGAAAAGGTCACCGAGTCACCAGGTCACCGGGTCAATAGAGAAAAGGTCACCGGGTCACCGGGTCACCGAGTCACCAGTAAAAAGGTCACCGGGTCACCGGGTTACCGGGTTACTGATTGCGGTTCTCGGTTTTCGCTTTTCGCTTTTCACTGTCATTTTTCGCTTTTCGTTTTTCGCTTTTCGCTCTTCACTGTCGTTTTTCGCTTTTCGCTTTTCGCTCTTGTTTTAGGCATTGTCACTTTTGTAACATTATTTTTGAGCGCGCACGGGGTATTCTCCGGTCCAGCAAGCAGTACAATAATTACTTTTCCCCAAAGAAACACTGCGCAACATCCCCTCCAGGCTGAGATAGCCTAAGCTGTCCACATTGAGATAACGCCTTATCTTTTCCTCAGACATCCGCACGGCGATAAGTTCTTTTTGCCGGGGAAAGTCTATGCCGTAATAACAGGGAAACTTATGCGGCGGGCAGCTGATGCGAAAGTGCACCTGGGATGCTCCCAGGGCGCGCAGGGCCTTGACCCGTTTGCGCGATGTCGTGCCCCGCACCACCGAATCATCGACGATAACGATACGTTTGCCGCGGATTGCATCGCGGATAATATTGAACTTTACTTTTACACCCAGGTCCCTGATTTGCTGCGTGGGCTGGATAAAGGTGCGGCCGACATAGTGGTTGCGGATGATCGCCATCTCCATAGGTATCCCCGACTGCCGGGAAAACCCCAGGGCTGCGGATGTCCCGGAGTCCGGCACGGGGATGACCATATCCGCACGAACCGGGTGTTCTTTGGCCAGCTGCGCCCCCAGCCGTTTGCGCACGGAATAAACCGTCTCGCCAAAGACTACGGAGTCGGGGCGGGAAAAATAGATATGCTCGAAAATGCAAAACGAGTGCCTTTTGCGCTCGGGAAAGGCGCGTAAAGACCTTAACCCTTTCTTCCCCACGACAACTATCTCTCCCGCGGCAACCTCGCGCACGAGGCGGGCGCCGATCAAGTCCAGGGCGCAACTTTCCGAGGCCAGGCAAAAGCTGCCGTTTAGTTTGCCGATAACCAAAGGCCTGAACCCCCCGGGGTCGCGCACGCCGATGATCTTGTCTTTGGTCATCAACAACAGGGAATAGGCCCCTTTTATCTTTTTCAGGGCGTAGACCAGGCGCTGGATGATGTCCGGGTGCCTCTTGCGGGCCATAAGCTGCACCACGATCTCGGAATCCGCGCTGGTCTGAAATGTAGAGCCGCTGTCTTCCAGCTGGCGGCGCAGCTTTATGCTGTTTACGAAGTTGCCGTTGTGGGCAATGGCCAAAGACCGCTTAAGGTAATCCACGACCAAAGGCTGAGCGTTTTTGAGGATACTGGCCCCGGTGGTAGAATAGCGCAGGTGGCCGATACTGATATCGCCGTTTAACTTGCCGATATTGGCCACATTGAATACATCGGAGACCAACCCCAGCCCTTTATGGGCAGACAACCGGCGCCCGTTGCTGGTTACGATGCCGCAGGCCTCTTCTCCCCGATGCTGCAGGGCATAGAGCCCCAAATAAGTAAGCCAGGCCGCCTGGGGATGGCCGTATATCCCGAATAATCCGCAGTGTTCTTTGGGGGTATCCATAATCCGGGTATTGTCAAAAAAGATCATCCTGCCACTTCCACCGATTTCATATCCCTATGGATCATTCGATTGACAACAAAAGAAAGATCTTTGTGTTTTTTCCTGGCGATATTCTCCACAAAGGCAAAAGACTGCTCATCCAGGTAGACAGGAATCCTCATTTTCGCGCAGGGCCTATAGAATTTACCCCGTTCTGCTTGAGAAAAATCATATTCTCTTTTCATTGCTGGCCTCCATATTGCATTTTTTCTCTTCTCGTAGATTTCCTTGCCGAAAATATTCTAATCGTACAATTTCTCGCATCTCTTACACAAAAAGTATGACAAACAACAATCAACCTTCCCGAAGAAGCGAACCCCAAAGTAATCCATCTATCTTCGATAACGCTATGCTTCTCATCGTATATACTCATAGCGTTGGGATCGCAGAATATCGTTGCCGCCTCCTCGAATGAAACTTTATGTTTCTGTATATTCTTTCTCTCCTTACGATGGTCCCATACAAAATTATAGTTTATTGACCCTTACATACCGACCTCTCCTGCTCATTGAACAGCTTCACCCGCTGGCCCAGCTCCTTAAAATCTACCTTGTGCCCGTCAAAGTCCGGGCCGTCCAGGCAGCAAAACTTTATCTCCCCCCCCACATTGACCCGGCAGGAACCGCACATCCCCGTGCCGTCGACCATAATCGGGTTGAGCGAGACCTTGGTCTTGATGTTGTCTTTAAGGGTTAGGTCGCATACCGCAGACATCATCGCCACCGGGCCGATAGCATAAACCAGGTCTATCTTGCGCGCGGAGATGATATCCTTAAGGGCATCGGTAACCAGGCCCTTTTTGCCCTGGCTGCCGTCGTCGGTGGTAATATGCAGGCAATGACAGATGGCCTTCAGCTCTTCGCTTAGGATAACCGCCTGTTTATTGCGCGCCCCGATTATCCCGATTACCGTGTTGCCGGCATCGGCTAAGCCCTGGGCCACGGGCAAAAGCTCGGCCACGCCCACACCGCCCCCGACACAGACCACCGCGCCGTATCTTTTTATTTCCGTAGGCCGCCCCAACGGGCCTAAGACATCCCGGATCTTCTCGCCGGCGCTTAAACCGCCTAGTTTGGCCGTGCTAAACCCCACCTCCTGGAATATCAAGGTAATCAACCCCTTTTTGCCCTCTGCGGCAGAGATGGTCAGGGGGATACGTTCGCCCTTGTCGTCGATACGGAGAATCACGAACTGCCCGGGGCAGGCCCTGGCGGCAATATCCGGCGCCCGGATAACCATCTTCTTAATTCCCTCACCCAGCTGCGACTTCTCAACAATCTCGAACATATCTCCCCCCTTTTAAAAGTGTCAAAGTGTCAAAGAAAATCGTCGTGCGTA
>JBHHYQ010000077.1:0-5705 GCA_046757595.1 Candidatus Omnitrophota bacterium | reverse complement strand
TGCCGGCAAATAATTACAATATTGGTCGGGGCGGTCGGACTCGAACCGACGACCCCTTGAACCCCATTCAAGTGCGCTAGCCAAACTGCGCCACGCCCCGATCAACAAATTACAGTACTCTGTTAAAAATTAGCCACCTACAAGGTCGGCTTTGATTTTTTTCTTGTTTTTTTCTTGTCTTTTCTATTATATTAACCCTTGACTTACTGCATATCAAAGAGCCTAAACTGGCCTGAAAATTAACAAAGCGCTGTATATTGTAATTTATCTTTAACGGGGCCTCATTACCGTCGCCTACAGCAGCTCTCCCGCACTACCAACCTTGTCGGCAAGAGCATCTTTAGCGGCAAGTCTTCTGTCTTGCCACAAACTATCCGATACAGAATCTCCACCCCCATCCGGCCCATCCTGGTTATAGGCTGAGACACGGTAGTAAGCCCTAAAGAGCTGTAGGCATCCAGGGGGTGATTATCGAAACCGACTACAGACAACTGCCCGGGAACATCTATGTCCTTTTCCCGTGCCAGCCTCAACGCCTCCAGGGCCATAACATCGGAGGCGGCGAATATCGCCGTGGGCCTGCGCCGCAACCTAAACAGCGCCTGCGCCGCCTCATAGGCCTGGCTGCGCAAAAAATTCCCCCGACGGATATATGCCGATTCTATGTCAATACCGTTCCTAATCAAGGCCACCTTATACCCCTCCAGCCTGTCTCTTCCCGCCTGGGTATTTAAGTCGCCGTTGATTATCGCAATACGACGGTGCCCCAACCCGATAAGATACTCCACGGCCTCCACCGCGCCATTTTTATTATCTATAGCAATGCAATTCAAGTTACCGCTAAGGTAGTTATTCAAAACCAGGCAAGGCGTCCCCTTTTGCGCCACACGTTCCAACATCTTCACATCGCAATCGATGTCGGCAAAAAGCGCGCCGTCTATGCAATCGAGGTTCAGGCCGGGAGAAGACAACCAATCTTTATGCCCGGACCTTTCCGTAATATGCACCAGAATATCTACTCTTAAATGGCTCGCCGCGCCCGATGCCCCGCTTATAATCTCTGAGGCGTAAAAAGAGTGCAACGCATCTTCGAACCTTGGTACCACCAAAGCAAACACCTTAGGGATAACCATAGCATCAATAAAAATCGTTGTCTTCCCTGCGGGTCACGATAAACTTTCGTAATTTAAGCAATGCCCTGTTCTCTATCTGACGCACCCGCTCCCGGGAAAGCCCGGTCTCTTTGGCCACATCGCATAAAGTATATATTACGCCATCGGCCAGACCAAAACGCAGGTCTAAGATTTCCTTTTCCCTGTCATCCATAACGATATCCACGATATCATTTATCCTCTCTTTGTTTATAAAATCGCTAATTTCTCCATCGGGACTAGAAGATCCTTTATCTTGGATAAAATCAATCATCGTGCTTTCCCCCCCCGGACCTACCGGGGCGTAAAGAGAAGAAACCGTACTTATCCAACCTCTTATTTCTTCTACCTTTTCCACGCTAATATGCATCGCCCGGGCCATCTCTTTCAATGTGGGGGGACGCCGTAATTTCTGCGCCAGGCGAGACTTCGTCCTTCGCCACTTGTTTATCTGCTCGTTCATATAAACCGGGATACGTATCGTCTTGCCCTGGTCGAAAATAGAACGCAGGATCCCCTGCCTTATCCACCATGCGGCATAGGTAGAAAAACGAAATCCCCGGCGGTAATTGAACTTTTCTACGGCCCGCATCAAACCGATATTACCTTCTTCTATCAAATCCATCAACGGCAGTCCGAAATAGGCATAGCGCTTGGCGATGCTCACCACCAGGCGCAGGTTGCATCTAATCATCTTCTGCCGCGCCTGTTCATCTTTCTTTTTTATTCGCTTACTCAGATCTCTTTCTTCTTCAGCCGTAAGCAGGGGAATCTTCCTCAACTGCCTGAGATAAACCTTTATGTTTTCCATAACGTTAATGACCGCGAAGCCAAAGGCGAATCCGCCGCATGCGGAAAGACCAAAGACTTTTTGGGCGGAAACAAACTCAATAAACTCAACAAACTCTATAAACTCTATAAACTCACATTAGCCTGCGCCGCGGCCAAACGGGCGATGGGCACGCGGAAGGCCGAACAACTCACATAATCCATTCCCGCGCGGTGGCAAAACTCAACCGAGGCCGGCTCCCCGCCGTGCTCCCCGCAGATACCCACCTTAAGCCCCTTGCGCGTCTTTCTCCCCCGGGAAATACCTGTCTTTATCAACTCTCCCACCCCGCCCTGATCGATGGTCTGGAATGGGTCCGCGGGCAAGACATCTACCTTGAGATACTCCGGTAAAAACCCGCCGATATCATCGCGGGAAAAACCAAAACTCATCTGGGTAAGGTCGTTGGTGCCAAAAGAGAAAAACTCGGCGACCTGAGCAATCTCTCCCGCAAGTAATGCCGCGCGGGGAATCTCAATCATCGTCCCGGCAAGATAAGGGATACGTCGCAAGTTATATCTCTTTGCCACCTCCTTATGCACCTTATCGATTATGGCAAACTGCTGCTTCAACTCCTGCGCGGCGCAGACCACGGGAACCATTATCTCCGGATAGACCCTGCGCCTTTCCTTAATCAACTCCGCCGCGGCCTCCAATATCGCCCGCACCTGCATCTCGGTAATCTCGGGATAGGTTATCCCCAAACGCACCCCCCGGTGCCCCATCATCGGGTTGGACTCGCGCAGGCCGACAACCCTACGTTCCAAATCTTCAAGAGAGATGTGCAAGCTCTCGGCCAACTGCCGCAACTTCTCCGGCTTATGGGGGACAAACTCGTGCAGGGGCGGGTCCAGCAGCCTTATCGTCACCGGCAACCCCTGCATTGCCTTAAGCGTGGCCTTGATGTCCTTCTTGACATAAGGGAACAGCTCCTCGAGCGCGGCGCGCCTTTCCTGCTGGCCGTTGGCAACGATCATCTTGCGCAGTTTAAACAACGGCTCCTGGGAATTCTTGCCGTAAAACATATGCTCGGTGCGGAACAGGCCAATGCCCTCGGCGCCAAAACGGCGGGCCAGGGCCGCATCCTCGGGAGTATCGGCATTGGTCCTAATCTTAAGCCGGCGCACGTTGTCGCAGAGCTTAAGAAAAGAGTTCAACAGTCTATTTTCTTCTCCCACATCGACCATCGGCAGCTCCCCAAGATAAACATTGCCCTTGCTCCCGTTCAGGGTAAGCCAGCCCCCTTCTCTAACGACAACATCACCCGCCTTAACCGACTTGTCCCCATAATCTATATCCAGGGCCCCGCAACCCACCACGCAACACTTGCCCCAACCCCGGGCAACCAGGGCCGCGTGCGAGGTCATCCCGCCCCGCGCCGTCAATACCGCCGCGGCCGCGCGCATCCCCTCTACATCCTCGGGGCTGGTCTCCTCCCGCACCAGGATAACCCTTTTACCCTGCCGCCGCCACTCCACGGCATCGGAGGCAGTGAACACGACCATCCCCGCGGCCCCGCCCGGCCCGGCCGGAAGCCCCTGGGCTATGGGCCGCTTTGTCAACTCCACCTTGGGGTCGATAATCGGGTGCAGCAACTCGTCCAACTGCGCCGGGGTTACGCGCCGTATTGCCTCCTGCCTGGAGATAAGCCCCTCCTTATACATATCCATCGCCATCTTCAGCGCCGCCGGGCCGTTTCTCTTGCCCACGCGGCACTGAAGCATAAACAGGCGGGAGTTCTCGATGGTAAACTCGATGTCCTGCATATTGCGATAATGCCTCTCCAGGCGGCGCTGGATAGCAAACAACTGTTTGTAGATATCCGGCATCGACTTTTCCAGGGTCAACAACCCGTCGTTATGTTCGCTCTGGGAATATTTATTTAACGGTGCCGGCGTCCTTATCCCGGCCACGACATCCTCTCCCTGGGCATTTATCAGATATTCCCCGTAAAACTTGTTGTCTCCGTTGGCCGGGTTGCGGGTAAAGGCCACGCCGGTTGCCGAATTGTCCCCCAGGTTGCCAAAGACCATCGTCTGCACATTCACCGCCGTGCCCCACTCGTCGGAGATATTCTCGATGCGCCGATAGGATATCGCCCGCTTGCCGTTCCAGGAGGAAAACACGGCATTAATCGCCCCCCAGAGCTGCTTCTGCGCGTCGTCGGGAAACGGACGGCCCAGGACCTCCCGCACCTTGGCCTTGAACCTTTCGCAGATGTCCTTTAAGGCCTCCTCGTCCAGCTCGTTATCCGCGCGAACGCCTCTGGCCCGTTTGACCTCGTCCATAATCGCTTTCAACTGCTTGCGGATGCCCGTCTCGCCTTTGGGTTCTATCCCCGCGGCCTTTTCCATTACCACATCGGAATACATCATTATCAGCCGGCGATAGGCGTCATAGGCAAAGCAGGGGCTGCCGCTCTGTTTTATCAACCCGGGGATAGTAGCCGTGGTAAGCCCGACATTCAACACCGTATCCATCATCCCCGGCATCGAGATGCGCGCCCCGGAACGCACCGAGACCAACAGGGGATTATTCCGGTCGCCGAACCTGCGCCCCATCAGCTTCTCCACCTTCTTCAACGCCGCCCGGACACTCTCTTTCAGGCCCGAGGGATAACGTTTTTTATTCCGGTAATAATAAGTGCAGACCTCGGTAGTTATCGTAAACCCGGGCGGGACAGGAAGCCTCAGATGGGGATGCCCGGCCATCTCCGCCAAATTCGCCCCCTTACCGCCCAAAAGATTTTTCATGCTCCCTTTACCGTCCGCTTTCCCCCCGCCAAAACCATAGACATACTTCTTAGCCATCCATTCCTCCTGTTCTTAAAAAACCAAAGGCTTGTGTTTCGGGACGCAGTCCCGAAACACAAAAACAAACTCAACAAACTCCACAAACTCAATGAACTCAATAAACTCAAGTAACTCTATAAACTCAATAAGTATTCCCCCAACCTCTCCACGCCAATCCTCTCCTGCCTCATCGTATCCCGCTCCCGCACCGTAACCTGCTTGTCCTCCAGAGACTGCACATCTACGGTAACGCAATAAAGCGTGCCTATCTCGTCCTGGCGGCGATAGAGCTTGCCGATGCTGGCCGTATCGTCATATTTTACCACGATACGGCGCGATAAGCAATCTTTAATCTTTTGCGCCATCGCAACAATCTCCGGGCGGTTGCGCAACAAGGGCAAGACCGCAACCTTAATCGGCGCCAACTCTTTGCTCAGGCCCAAGACCACGCGCGTCTTCCCCCGCACCTCTTCCTCGCGATAGGCATCGGCCAAAAATGCCAAGACGGCCCTGTCCACCCCGCCCGAGGGCTCGATAACATAAGGCACAAACCTCTGCCGCGTCTTATCGTCGAAGTAAGAGATGTCCTTGCCGGAAAACTCCCCGTGCCGCTTAAGGTCGAAGTCCCGGCGGTTGGCTATCCCCTCCAACTCCGCCCAGCCAAAGGGAAACTTATATTCGATGTCCGTGCAGGCCTTGGCGTAATGGGCCAGCTCGTCGGCAGAATGCTCGCGCCGGCGCAGGTTTTCTTTCTTAAGCCCCATCTCTTCATACCAGGAAAACCTCTGCTCAATCCAACGGCGATACCACTCTTCGTCCTCCCCCGGCCGCACGAAATACTCTATCTCCATCTGCTCGAACTCCCGCGTGCGGAAGGTCAGATTTCCCGTGGTTATCTCGTTGCGATAAGCCTTGCCTATCTGGGCAATGCCA